>JAISKX010000232.1 GCA_031260765.1 Endomicrobium sp.
TTTATCTATTTTTACAGCGGGAAAAATGATGTTTTCCGTATAAGCCTTTTTCTTTCTGATATATAAATTTGTCACTTCTTCATTATTATCGGTAATATCAAAATCGCCCTCATTATTGCGGATAAAGATTTTATTATTGCATTTTTGGACTTGAGACCCCTCTGGAATCAAAATATATAAAATCGCTTTATCGTCAATAAAAATTTCTTCTATGGACAAACAAAATGATGGAGATAATTTTATAGGATTATTTACAGTATTAACAAAATCCTGCTTGATGTCGGCAATCTTATCTTTCTCAATTCCGATAATTTTCCCGCTATCTGAGATGCCAAGCAATATCTCGCCGCCTTTAGTATTTAAAAAAGCGCAGACAGTCTCATAAATGGTATGAGAAATCCCGCCTTTGCATTCCTTAAACTCCAAAGACAAACCCTCTCCTTTGGAAATCAATTTTTGGATTTTTTCAAGCATTATGTGACCTCTATATCATTTTATATTCCTTTTTATTTCAATTTATCAGAATTAATAAAGTACGTTGCCGCACATTGTTTTAATTGATTGTTTTCTGAGTTCATTTATTGTTCCTGCTATTTTATTATATGACCATTTTGCTGATGTCAACAAAATGGTCTAAGTATTATTTAAGCTTCTTTTTTTTATCTCTTTCAATTTGCTTTATGCTTTTATTTGCCGTCGGCAGATTTTCGGGCATTGTTCCGCCGAGTTTTTTGATTGTTTGGCGGACTATTTTACCGACTTCGTGATGGGCTAAACTTGCTCTTTCTTTGCCTTTGATATTTTCTCTTTTCAATTTATCGTCAGCTTGCGTCGCTCTAAATAAATTAGCCGCAAGTTCTGTGCTTTCCATATAATCCAAAATCTCCTGCCTTTTCTTTAAATTTTTTCTTTTATGAATATCTTTTCTGCTAAGTCCGCCGTAAAGACCTCTATATCCATAATCTTGAAATATGGCATAGTCTAATGGGTTTTCAACTCCCGCTTTTTTAGCGGTTGAGGCGAGTTTTTTATTGTGGAATTTAACTTCATTTCTCAAATACAGCCTTTTCTCATTTTCGTCAATTGCGGGATTTCTGTCCGCTAATTCCTGTCTGCGGGTTTGTATGGCAAAATAAGTTTGTCCTATAGATACAAGTTGTTTTGAAGGATCTGCATTTTGAATTACCAAATAACAGGCGTATCTTGATAATGCGATATCCTTAATTTCTCTGGCGCTGCCAGACCCGAGCGTGACCATTTTCCTGATATCAGGAAAATGGTAGTCAGCGTCGGCGCCAACTGTCTTTGCAGATAATACGGCTTTCTTTAAAACATTCTCAAAGTTCTCCCATTTTTCATAACCAATCAACACAGATAAATCCCTTGCATACCATCTTTCTTCGCCTTTTTCATCAACAAACTTGATTGCTTCAAACGGACTAACCTCATTTACTTTGATTTTTGTCATGATTTTCTCCTTATGTTTTTAATCTGACTCTTACCGTTAAAAGTTTCTGCATAAGACCTTTTTTCTACTTCTTTAACGCTGAAAATTTATTTCTATTTCTTTAGTATGCTGTTGATAAGATATCGGCTATATAAGGCTTTTACTTTTTGTTTTAATCGGATTTTGTTTTTTGAATTGTCTATTACGAAGTCTGCTTTTTGCATTTTTTGGGCTATGGGCATTTGGGAGTTTATGCGGGTTTCTATTTGGGGGCGGGTTAATTTGCTTCTTTTGTATAGTCTTTTAATCTGCTCAGATAGAGGAGTCCAAATCACTATGGTTTTGTCACAAATTTTGTCTAAGCCTATTTCAAAAAGAAGAGGGGCGTCTATTATAATGTCGGATTTGCGACATTGTTGAGCGGAAATGCGTCTGATTTCTGCAATGATTTTATCGTGAATAATGTTTTCAAGCGCTTTTTTGGCTTTTGTATTATTGAAAATTATTTTTCCAAGTTTTTTTCTATTTAAAGAGCCTTTGCTTGTCAAAATATCTTGTCCAAATATTTCTGCTATTTCTTTTAATGAATCTTGTCCTTTGGCTGTGAGTTTGCGCGAGATTTTGTCCGCGTCTATTATGTAGGCGCCTAATTCTTTAAAAAATTTGGCGGCTTGCGTTTTGCCTGAACCTATTGAACCCGTCAAACCTAAAATCATTTTTTCATTTCTCCCCAATTGACGCCTTTCTTTATATCCACAATCAAAGGAACTTTTAATTTGACGGCGCTTTCCATTTTTTCTTTTACCAATGACGAAATTTCATCAATCTCGTCATTTGCAGTTTCAAAAAGCAAATCGTCGTGAACTTGCAAGAGCATTTTTGTTTTGTATCCTTTCTTTTTGATTTCATCGCATATATTGAGCATTGCAATTTTTATTATGTCAGCTGAACTGCCTTGGACGGGAGTGTTTAAAGCCATTCTTTCCGCGCCGGATACTATCGTTTTATTTGAGGCGTTTAGATTGGGGATAAATCTGATTCGCCCTGTGATTGTTGAAACAAAACCGTCTTGTTTTGCTTGATTGACCACTTGCGCCATCCAATTTTTGACGCCTTTATATCTTTGCAAATAATTGTCTATATAATTTTTGGCGTCGCTCATAGAGATGCTGAGTTGTTTTGAAAGTCCGAATGGAGATATGCCGTAGACTATGCCGAAATTTATTGATTTTGCCGCGCTTCTCAATTTGTCGGGCAATTCATCGCCTGCCGCTATATTGAAAACTTCTCGGGCTGTGGCGCTGTGTATATCTTCTCCGCGGTTAAAAGCTTCTATGAGTTTCTCATCGCCTGAGATGTGGGCAAGAACTCTCAAATCTATTTGAGAATAATCTGCTGAAATAAAAATATAATTTTTTTCGCATATAAAAGCTTTTCTAAATTCGCGTCCGTATTCCGATTTGATAGGTATGTTTTGCAAATTGGGGTCTGTTGAGGAAAGCCGACCCGTAGCCGTGATAGTTTGATTGAATGTTGTATGTATGCGCTCGCCGTAATAAGAGCAGTATTGAGTTATGGGGTCTATATATGTGCTTTTTAATTTTTGAAGTTCTCTGTATTGTAAAATCGCTTTTGCAAATTCATAGTCGGAAAGTTCTGTGAGGACTTCTTCATCTGTAGAATAACCAGTTTTTGTCTTTTTGATAATTGGGAGATTTAATTGGAGAAACATAATATCGGCAAGTTGTTTGGGAGAATTGATATTGAATTCTTTGCCAGCAAGTTTAAAAATATAACTTTCTATTTCTCCAACCGCTTGAGATATTTTAGTATTGAAAGATTTTAAGAACTCTTTATCTATTTTTATTCCGCAGATTTCCATATCGGACAGAATAGTCAACAAAGGCATTTCCATATCAAAAAACAAAGATTTCAATTTAACTTCTTCCAAATCTTTATCAAACTTCTCATATAAATTATACGAAGCATAGACAATGGAATTAGCATATTTTGCAGTGTCTTTTATTTGCGTGTTTTCAAATGAAAGTTTTTTTGAGGCTTTGCCCAGATAAGAATCGTCTGCGGCGTCAAAATTCAAATGCTCTTTTGCAAGACTTTGCATATCCACAGACTTTGAAGGATTAAGACAATATGCGGCAAGCATAATGTCAAAATATATGCCTTCAAGTTTTATACCCAATGCGGCATAGATGTTTTTTTCATTTTTTAAATCAAAACCGATTTTTTTTATTCTGTCATCTGTCAAAACGGCGCTAAAAAGATTTTTAAAATCATTGATATTGATTTGCATAGAGCCTAAAAGATTGTGCCCTATCGGTATATAATAAGCCTTTGCGCCTGAGCATAAAGATATGCCTATAAGATTTGTTTTTAAATGGACTTGCCCCGAACAAATAGTTTTAACAGCTACGATTTTTTTATCTTTTATTTCTGCAATTACTCTTTTAAAATCTTCTGTATTGTCTATTATTTCTGAGCGCATAGGCTCTATTTTGATAGGTTTTATTTCATAAACAATAGCGCTGTTTGATTTAATATCAGAGTCTAAAACAATACCGAGATATTTTTCCATAAGGCTTTTAAACTCATACTCTTTAAAAAATGCGCCAGCCTCGTCAAGATTTAAGTCCTTTATTTTAAAATCGTCTAAATTGTATTTAATGGGAGCGTCTTCTTTTAATTTAATCAATTCTTTGCTGAGCAAAGCATTGGATTTTCCTTCCTTTATAAGAGAGCCTGTTTTCCCTGAGATTTGAGCGGCATTGTCTAAAATCTTTTCCAAAGAGCCGAATTCTTTTATAAGTTTAACGGCAGTCTTTTCCCCTATGCCTTTTACGCCCGGGACATTATCGGAAGCGTCGCCCATAAGAGCAAACATATCAAGCAATTGAGAAGGCTTTATATTGTATTTTTCTTCCACCTTTTGCTCATTATAGAGAATGTCTTTTGAATCATTCCATACCGATATTTCCCCGTCTTTTACCAATTGCAAAATATCTTTATCGCCTGTTACTACTATAGTTTCAATATTTTCTTTTTTGTTTTTTTGTGCAATTGAGGCTATCAAATCGTCGGCTTCATAACCATCTATTTCCACTTTGGCTATATTTAAAGCTTGAGCAGCCTGTCTTGCAATGGGCATTTGGCTTATTAAAGAATCGTCTAATTGTTTGCGATTGGCTTTATAATCTTCAAAAAGTTTATGTCTAAAATTCTTTGCGGGATAATCAAAACACACGGCAAGAAAATCTGGCTTAAAATTATTTTTTATTTTAAGCAAGAGTTTTATAAAACCATATACTGCATTGATTTGTTGATTTTTTGAAGTTGAAAGAGGAGGGAGAGCGTGATAAGCTCTATGTATATAAGCGTTTCCGTCAATAATATAAAATTTTTTCATAGACCGTCGTCCAAATAATGTTCAACTGAAATTGCCGCGCAAGCGCCGTCGGAAGCCGCAGTCACAACTTGCCTCAATTGTTTTTTTCTTATATCGCCGCAGGCAAAAACTCCTTGCGCGCTTGTGCGCATATTTTCATCTGTAATAATATAACCATTTTCAAGTTTTAAAAATTGGAAATGCTCACTATTTGGAATAAGTCCTATGAAAACAAAAATGCCGTCTAAAATAATTTCTTCTTGAATTTTTGTTTTGAGATTGGAAACAATTAAGCCCTCTACTTTTTGAGAGCCTTTTATTTGAAGAGGGACACAGTCATATTTGACCGATATATTGGGTATAGAAAAAAGTTTTTCCTGCAAAGATTTTGCCGCTCTAAAACTATCCCTTCTATGTATAACTATAACGCTTTTGGCAAATTTTGAAAGATACACGGATTCTTGGACGGCAGAATCCCCTCCTCCTATCACAGCGACAGTTTTATTCTTAAAAAAAGGAGCGTCGCATACAGCGCAATATGATATGCCTTTGCCCATAAATTCATTTTCGCCTTTTATGCCCATAGGTCTGATTTTTGTTCCAGCGGCTATTATCAAAGATTTGGCTCCATATTGAGCATTGGCAGTTCTTACTATTTTGGTTTTGCCGTCATTGATTTCTATAATTTCTTCAAAAACAAAATCAGTTCCAAACTTTTTTGCTTGGCTTTCAAGTTTCATAGCGAGTTCATATCCATTGACGCCGCTGTCAAAACCCGGATAATTTTCAATTAAATCCGTGATTATTATCTGCCCGCCGCAAGCGGCTTTCTCAAACAAAAGCGTTTTGAGCTTTGCTCTTGACGAATAAACAGCGGCGGATAATCCTGCAGGTCCGCCGCCTATGATAATGACATCATAAATTTTTTCCATGATTTTACAAAAGACCGTCTATTATCTCTTTAAGTTGAGGTTTTTGTTTGAAGCCTATAACTTTGTTTATCGGCTTGCCGCCTTTAAAAAAGATTAAACAAGGTATGGAAGTGATTTGAAATTGAGCGGATATATCAGTATGTTCATCTGTATTTAATTTAGCAATTTTAGCTCTCCCCTCATACTCTTTAGCAATTTCGTCTATTATAGGCGCAAGCATTTTGCAAGGACCGCACCAAGGCGCCCAAAAATCCACCAAGACCAACCCTTCTGCTTCAATAACTTCTTTCTGAAAATTGTTTTCATTCAATTCTAATGCCATAAACTCCTCCTTTCAATCTAAAATTATGAAATCATTTTACATTTAAGGACTATCTATGTCAAACAAAAATAAAAACCTATTATAAAAGCAATATTTCTCGTCGCTATATAGGCAATTAAGTTGATATTGCGATAAAATTTTTCTCTATTCGTTAGATAAGCGTTTTTTGAGAGCGGAAAGATGAAATTGGAGATATTAAATGAGAAAATTTAGCATTTTATTATTAGTTTTATTGGCGGCGGGCGGCGGGAA
>JAISKX010000241.1 GCA_031260765.1 Endomicrobium sp.
TTCCGCGAAGCATTTTGAGCGTATTTTGGCAGAATTTGTCTGCGCCGTGTAGCAGCGCTACATCAGCAGACAAATTGTGTCAAAAGACGCCAAAAGGCAAAGCGACCATCCCGTCGCGCAAAACTTTCAGCCAGTCGTGTGTATCGCGGCTCCGCCGCACCTCTTATTTCTGCCTCAATAAGAATTCTTGGGCGAAATCCATATAGGCTTGAGAGCCCTTTCCCGTAGGGTCATATCTCAGCGCTGGAATGCCGAAACTTGGCGCTTCTGCAAGTTTTATTGTTCTTGGGATTTTTGTCTCAAAAACTTTATCGCCATAATATTTTTTTACTTCGTCTATCACTTGGCTTGCAAGATTGGTGCGCGAATCATACATAGTAAAAAGCACGCCCTCTAATTCCAAAGAAAATTGTCCCATAAGTTCATTGATAGTTTGAGACAATTGTCCCAACCCTTCAAGAGCAAAAAATTCGCATTGCATAGGAATCAAAACGCTATTCGCCGCCACCAAAGCATTCACAGTGAGAAGTCCCAAAGATGGAGGACAATCTATGAGAATGTATTTATAATCATTTTGAAAATTCTCAATGGCGTTTTTCAATTTGTATTCCCGTCCTTCCATATTGGTAAGTTCAGTTTCGGCAGAACTCAAATCCGTTGCGGCGGGAACAATATCCATCAAAGGAATCTCAGTCTTTTTAACAATCTCGCTTAAAGGCGCATACCCGATAAGAGCGTCATAAATGTATTTATCCACAGTAGTTTTATCCACACCGCCGCCGCTTGTTGTATTGCTTTGCGGGTCCATATCTATAATCAAACACTTCTCCCCCAAATGCGCAAGACTCGCCGCAAAATTTATTGCCGTGGTAGTTTTGCCCACCCCGCCCTTCTGATTTGCAATTGCTATTACTTTAGCCATGTTTTCTCCTTTGAAAGCAGTTTTGTCATTCAATGACAACTTCTATACTCCCAATGCCTGTGCTTGTGTTCTCATTGCCATTATGGTTTTTTCTATTACTATGGGCAATTCCATATTTAACATTGCGGCGCCGTCTGATATTACCGCTCTATTGCAATTGGCGGCAAATGCAGGGGTTTTAAATTTTTTCATTACGGACTTTGTTTCCATATCCATCACACTTTTTGAAGGGCGCACCATAGCGCTGGCAAAAATTAAGCCTGTCAATTCGTCTATTGCGTATAAAACTTTTTCCATAGGGGTTTTCGGCTCTACTTCATTTACAAGTTTCCAACCATGACTTAAAACAGCGCGGATGATTTCCTCTGAAAGTTCGGGATAGGCGGCTTTTTCATTTTCTAAAATCCCGCGGGCTTTTATGCAATGTTCGTTTGGATATAATTCAAAATCTATATCATGCAAATATCCTACACTTTTCCAAGTTTCGGCATTGGCTTCTTCGCCAAATTCCTTAGCCCAAAACTCCATTACAATAGCGACAGTCAAACAATGCCGCCTGAGAGTTTCCCCTTTAACATATTTTTCCAACAATTCCTTAGCGTCTGAAAATTTCATTTTATCCTCTCTTTACCCAAACGGCAGTGATTTCTCCAAATACATATTTGCGATGCTCGTTTGGGTCTTTGTATGCTTCTTTTAAATAGTCTTTGGATTCTTGCGAATAAAAATCATCAACTGCCGGCGTGGTGATTTGCGTCAATGAACATTCAATAATTAAATTTGCTTCTTTAAAAGACATATTCCCGCAAGGCGTTTGAACGGCGCTCAATTTAACTTCTTTCATTTTATCGCTATCTCTTCCCGACTTACTCCCCAAGAAAAGCATTTGTTCTTTATACTCGTTTGGAAAATAAGACAGAGTATATGTTTTTTCTTTTTGGATTATTTCAAGGGTATAGCGATGAATTGGAAAAAGGCACATAGCAGTAGGTTTTTTAAAAAGCGTCCCCCACCCGCCCCCGCTGCCAACCATAGAATTATAATTTTCTTTTTTGCCCGCAGTAATAAGATAAAAATCTTTGCCGACCAATTTAAATACATTGTCGTCTATATCTTCTGGAGAAATTTGTTTAAACAATTGTTCAAAAGTCATTTTTGCCTCTCTTTTATTTTTTATTATCAAAATCACATTGATTATTCAACAATATTTATAATATCAAAACCAAAGCGCCGGCTGTTATTAGGAGGCTGCCTACTATTGTTTTGATTGAGACTGCTTCGCCCAGAATTATGAAAGCAAGTAATATTGTGATTAATATGCTCAGTTTATCTATCGGCGCGACTTTTGAAACCTCGCCGATTTGTATGGCGCGAAAATAAAATAGCCAAGATGCGCCCGTAGCCAATGCCGACAAAATTAAAAATACCCAATTCCTTTGACTGATTGCCGCAATCCCGCTTTGTTTGCCTGTGATAAAAACAATAAACCAAACCATAATCAAAATTACTCCCGTCCTGATGGCGGTAGCCAAATTGGAATTGACATTCTCAACTCCAATTTTTGCAAAAATCGCAGTCAAAGCCGCAAAAAAAGCCGAAAGCAAAGCATAAATAATCCACATAATATCACCTTATAAAGAGATAGAAAAGAGAAGAGAGAAAAGAGGAAATGCTGCGCATTGTTTTTTTCTCTTTCCTAACTTCTCTTTTCTGTTTTCAAAAGAGCGCGAATTATAGCAAATTATTTTTTATATAAATGTTTCATGTGAAACATTTTTTTATATGTTATACTCTTATTGCTGAAATGAATTGCTTTAAAAAAGAGGCATTGCCTCAGGGAGGGTATTATGAAAAAATTATTATCAGCAGTTTTAGTAATTGTGTTTTTGTCTGCGGCGGAGGTGTTTGCGGCGCCGGAAATTAATGTTAAGGCGGGG
>JAISKX010000259.1 GCA_031260765.1 Endomicrobium sp.
TGTAAAATATTTTCTCTCTTTCTCTAAATTTTTGATGATTTCACCGGCGTGATTGATAGCGGATTGTTTATTTTCTATTTCTTCTACGATTTTCTTTTGAACTTCAAGAGGAGGCAGCGGAATCTGTAAATCCGCCATATCTTTCCAACTAATATGCGGAATGCTGACGCCTAATTGTAAGGCATGAATTTTATTTTGCTGTGATTTCAAAACTTGATATAAAAAACTTGTATTTAATCTGTCGTCTTTAGGAGTTATTGAAAATGAATCTGAAAGAAATATTGGAGTATTCCAATAACTTATAAAACCCGCATTTGCTCCAGAACTTGAAATCGCTATTGTTTCACCGTTTCTATTTGATTTATTGTGATAATAAGTTGGCGCTTGCCCGCTGGAAATTATGGGAATATTGCCTTTAACAATATCTTTTTTCATTATGGACTCACCGAGATTGAACTTACAAATATCATCAAGTCTTACCAACTCATATTTACAATTTTCAAAATTTTTACCAACAACATAATGCGAAGCAGTAAGATTATAATCGTCTTTAGCAATATCTTCTTTTGTAACAGCGCTGACTTGAATTTCTGCTTTTGTGAGAATAGTAAGGGACGATTTCCATTCCTCTATAATTTTTAATGCTTGAGGCAAATCGTTTTTGTCTATTTGGCGGCGTTGCATTCCTAAATCAAACCCATCATTTTCAAGCCTTAAAAATAAAATTTCATTGCTCTTTTTCGCAAATTGCTTGTCAATAAATAAAATACTTGTTTTTATGCCTGAATACGGATTAAAAACCCCGCTCGGCAAACTGGCAATGGCAAACAAACCTTCCTCAATAAGTTTTTTGTGCAAAGTTTTATAAACATTTGCCGATTGAAAAATAATGCCTTCGGGAACAATAATGCCTGCGCGACCTTTAATATTCAAATGTTCCATTATGTAATCTATAAATAAAACTTCCGAACGGGTTGCTTGTATTGCAAATCTTTTATGCGGAGATATTCCGCCTTTCGGAGTCATAAAAGGAGGAATAGATAAAATTACATCAAAATTGTCATTCCAACGATCTTCTGAAGTAAGGATATCATAAGCATAAATTTTAGGCTCTGGAAAATTGTGTAAATACATATTTACAAGAGAAAGTTTTACCATATCGGGAGCAATATCATAGCCAGTAACATTTTTAAGTAATTCTGTACTGTCAGTTTGAGTTAAATTGTTATTCTTTACAATATATTTGAAGGCTGAAATTAAAAAATCCGCCGTGCCGCAAGCAGGGTCAAGGATTGTTTCACTTTTTTGCGGAGCGACAACGTCTACAATAAAATCAATTATGTGTCTCGGAGCAAGAAAATGTCCTGTATGTCCTGAAGCGCCTAAAATGTTTAATAAATATTCATAAGCATCGCCCAAATTTTCGCTATGCTCACAACTAAAACTATCAATTTCTTTTAAGAAAAGATTTAAAATTCTTGTATCATTACAAGGTAAAAACATCTCTTTAAAAATATCTCTAAACAATTGCGGGATATTCGGATTTTTAGATATTTGCGATATGTTTTGAGCGTATAAATCAAATCTTTCTTGCTCTGATAGGGTTGGGTTTAAAAGATTTGTCCAAGACAAATTTTTCAAATCTTTTATAAAAAACTGCGGTTGTAATCCGATTTTTATATTTTGCCTATCTATCGCATCCATAAATTTGTAAATAAGCGCTATGGTAATTTGATTTACTTGTTCTTGCAGATTTGGAATTTCATCCATAAGAATATCACGAGCAGAATTTATTTTTCTTTTTATTTCTTGGTTTAACATTTTAATCTCCTACATAATTATCTATATCAAATTTCTCGCTATCAATATTGTCACTTTCCTACTCTCCGTGCTTGTTCTTTTTCAATTTCAGATAAAATTGCTTTAAGTTCCGCTTCAGTGGCTTCCCTATGCCCTTCTTGAGTTTTTCCTTCTTCGGAAATAACCTTTTTGGTTATTAAAAAATCCTTAAGTGTTTTGAAATCAGATGGTTTTTCTGATTTGTGAGGATTAAAGTCAATCCCTAATTCTTTCAAAAATCCTATACATAGTTCTGTGTATGAGGCAAAGTTTAAATCCCTCAAAAAATCAAGATATAGTTTTGTGTATATCAAATATTCACCAAGCAACTTACTATAAATTAACACCTTATGTATTTCTTTACATGAATATGCAGACATAAAAACTTCATGTCTATTTTTTGCTAATTTACCAGATAATTTATTGATGGCATCAACCCCTTCTAATTTATTAGACTCACTCACATTTACTAAATTAACAACTTCTTCTAATGTTTCAAACATTTTTGTATCTCCTTGTTTTTTATTTAATATTTTTTCTTTTGCTTTCAGATTATTTAACTCTCAACTGCACAACCCCCCTTTTTTAAATCTGTGCCTCAATACTTTGCTGATAATCTGCAAATCTGTAAGGACAAATTGATAATTGGTTTAATAATTAGTTTTTTTGGTGTTTGTTAGGCGGTTTTAGAGGATATCGTTTAGGCATAAAAAAACGGCTCTTGTTTATGATGATTAGTCCATAAACAAGAGCCGCCTCCTCGAATACTTTTACATATTCGAGGCTGACAGACGAACTCTTTTTTGGGCTAATCATGTATTTATATCCCTATAAATACGAGAAGGTCATTAACCTTCCACCAAAAAAACTTCATTGTGAAAGTATCTTTGCTGCTATTTTAAATCAATCAAAATTATATATATGATTACAATTTTTTTCCCGAACGGCGGGCTATTTACCATAAAAGCAAATTTATGTCAAATCAGGACATTGGCTAAATATTCCAAATTGAAATTGCATTAATAGTCGAAGTCAAAGGGGAAAATTTATCGGTCATACAAATTAAAGAGCCTTCTCCAAGTGTTTCAAGTTTTGCAAAAGTTTTAAAAGCGCTTGTGTCATTTGGCATTGGGGTAGATGTTTTTTTGATTTCTATCGGATAATATTTTCCATCTTGTTGGATAAGCAAATCTATTTCATTACCGTCGGAATCTCTAAAATAATATAAATTAGGACTTTTTAAGTTATGATGATATGATTTTATTATTTCACTTATTACAAAAGTCTCAAAAAAGCGCCTGCAGAAATTCCCGTTTCTAAAGATTTTGCCGTTGTCCAACCAGCAAGATATGCGGCAAGTCCTGTATCCATAAAATACAATTTTGGAGTTTTAACAAGTCTCTTTGTTATATTTTTAAAATACGGGCGCAACAAATAAATAAGACCTGATGTTTGTAAAATAGAAAGCCATTTTTTCGCCGTATCAGACGCTATGCCCACATCTTTTGCAATATCGTATATATTAAGCAACAATCCCGTCCTTGCCGCAACGACTCTTAAAAATGTAGTAAAGGAAAGTTCGTCAGTTATATTTATTATTTGCCTTACATCTCGCTCTATATATGTTTTAACATAAGATTTATAAAAAGTATCTCTATATATTTCATCTTTGTTGATAACATCAGGAAATGCCCCTTGCCAAATAATATTAAATGTATCTTCTGTGTTTTTGTATCCTAAACAATCTGCAGATTTATTTGATGGTAAAAATGGTTTTTGTAAATCAGATTTGTTTTCTCTTTCATAAATAGAAAATGGAAATAACTCTATTATTGCAACCCTTCCCGCTAAACTTTCTGTAACGCCTTTCATCATATTAAATACTTGGGAACCTGTTATCCAAATATTTCCCCGTTTATCAGAATTATCTACTGATATTTTTAAATAGCTAAAAATTTCAGGCGCATATTGGATTTCATCAATAAAAACAGGAGGGGCGTATTTTATAAGGAATTCATTAGGGTCTTTCTTAGCAAGTAATAAGTCGCTTTCTGTATCCAATGTTACATATTTTCTGTTTTGCTCAGCGCAATTTTGAAGCATTGTAGTTTTTCCTACTTGTCTTGCGCCAGTGATTAATAAAATTTTAAAATTTTCAGATAACCCTTCAATAAAACTTGCAATTGTTCTTTTTTTGTCCATAACTTCCTCCTGTTAAGTAAATCAACAAGAATATCGTAATATAAAAATCTGCAAATTTCAAGTTCGCCGTATTTTTGCAGATTTAAAAAAAACACATTGAATTTTAAATATATTTTATTACTGCAGCGCCATAATCTTTCTAATGAAAATGAGGAACGACAACGGATTCTCACAAGTTGCGCAAGGAAAGTTTAATGGCAATGACCGCAAGGAGCGCAAAACGACAAGACTGGACGGTAATGTGTTGCCATTGCCTTTGTTTTTGTCATTGTCTTTGCGGCTTGCATTCTGGTTTTATTGGGCAGATTGGGCAGTTGGGGGTGCGGGCTTTGCAGACTCTTCTGCCTAAGGTTTGGATTAGGAAAGAGAATTTTTTCCATGATTTTTGAGGGACTATTTGCATTAAATCCTGCTCAATTTTTACAGGGTCTGTGTGTTTGGTGAGTTTTAATATATTGCTAATTCTTATGACATGAGTATCAACGGCTATTCCAACCTGTTTGCCGAAAGCGCTTGACATCACTATATTTGCCGTTTTTCTGGCTACTCCGGCAAGTTTTTGTAAATCGTCCATATTGCTTGGGACTTGCCCGCCGAAATCGTCTCTAATCATTTGAGCGGATTTTTTGATGTTTTTTGCTTTATTGCGGTAAAAACCGCATTGATGAACAAGTTTTTCCAATTCTTTTATATCGGCTTGAGCATAATCATCAATGGTTTTATATTTTTTAAAAAGATTTGCCGTAGTTTTGTTGACCATAGCGTCTGTGCATTGGGCTGAAAGGATTGTTGCAAAGAGTAATTCGTAGGGAGTTGAAAAATTGAGGGCTATGTCTATATCTGGATAGGCTTTGTCTAATTTTTTGAGTATTTTTATGACAAATTCTGCATTGTTATTTAATTTGTTTTTCATTTTTTCAATCTGTAATTTTTATTTTCTTTTCTTTCGCCTGTGGAGTCGAACCATTCTATTGTGTTTTTGTCTATGAAATATAGATAGACTTGGTCGCTTTTTGCTTTATCATAATCTAAAACTATGGAAGAGAGGTCGTCTGTCGGTATCCATTTTCCCGTTGATTCAAAAGAGCGGACTTTATCATTGGGATGAGAGCGTTTTAAAATATATGTAGAGTCATTGGACA
>JAISKX010000002.1 GCA_031260765.1 Endomicrobium sp.
TTTTACAATGCCTTTTTCGTCAATACATATCAGTCTATCCGCATCCCCGTCAAAAGCAAAACCAATAAATGCTTTATGCTTTTTGACTGCTTTAGCTAAATTTTGAGGATATAATGCCCCGCAATTTTTATTTATATTTTTGCCATTTGGTTTGACATTTAAGGCTATCACTTTTGCGCCAAGTTTCTTTAAAGCTCGCGGCGCGCACTTAAAAGATGCTCCGTTTGCGCAATCTATCGCTATGGTTTTACCTTTTAAAGACGCGCCTTTATAAAGCGATATAATAAAATTTTCATAATTTTTTAAAAGGGACAAATCTTTTTTGATAGGCTTTTTTAAAGGGGGGATTCTAAGAGCGGATTTTTCAAATGTTTTTATCTCTTTTTCAATTTTTGCTTCAACGCTATCTTTTAATTTCAAACCATTGCCTGCAAAAATCTTTATGCCATTGTCTATATAAGGATTATGCGATGCTGAGATGACTATAGCGGCGACAAATTTCTTGCTCTTTAAAATAAAAGAAGCCGACGGCGTAGGCATCACTCCGCCCGATATCGCTTCTACGCCTTCGCTTGCAATGCCCCGCGCGAGTTCTTTTTGTATTCTTGCGCCCGACTCTCTTGTGTCTGAGATGATAAGGAGTTTGTCTTTTTTAGAACATAAAACTCTCGCAATGGACTTGCCTATGATAGCAAGGGTTTCATTGTCAAAAGGATATTTGTTAGAGTTTCCTCTTATGCCGTCAGTTCCGAATAATGCCATATTTACCTTTGCGCCATAAGCCATACGACTATGGCAAGCCCGAAAGCCATAAGTTTTAAATGCCAATTTTTTTTGATTCTTGCAATTAGTTTTTTCATTTTGCTTTTAAAACGCTTCCTTTTGTTTTTAAAATTTCAGTCAATCTTTCTATAGATATATCGCTAAATAATTGAGAATCATAAGCCGCTGATATTTTTCCGCTCTCTTCTGAAACCACAATGACTAAAGCGTCTGTATTTTCGCTAAGTCCAAGCGCCGCTCTATGCCTTGTGCCGAATAGTTTTACTTCCGTATTATTGCTCAAAGGCAAAACGCAGCCCGCCGCATAAATCTTATTTGCGCTGATAATTACCGCGCCGTCGTGAAGAGGGGCGTTTTTATCTTTAAAAATTGAGAGCAATAATTCTTCCGACAATTTGGCGTCTAAAACAACGCCTGTTTCCGAGAGACTTTTTAAACCAAATTCATTTTCTATAGCGATTAAAACGCCCGTTTTTGTGGGAGTGCACAACTTTACGCAGCCTACGACGCTTTCTATCAAGTCGCTGCGCATATTTGCATTATTTGATAAAAGCCAGATATTTCCGCCAAGTTTTGCCAAGAGATTTCTAATTTCAGTTTGAAAAACAATAGCGAGAATTAAGATAGCGGCAATCCAAACATTATTTAAAAGCCAAGTTGTCGCTTTCAAGTGAAAAACATCTCTAACGATTACAGTAAAGATAAGCAAGATGAGAATACCGATTGCTATCTGCATAGCCCTCGTGCCTCTGATGACGAGTATAATGCGGTAAAAAACATAAGTGAGAACCAAAATATCTAAGGCATTTGATATATACAAATTGTAAATGTTTAAGAAAATATCCCATGCTTCTTTAAATCCCATTTATTTTCTCCTTATAATAAGTTTAAAACGGCTATGGTTTCTTTGACATCGTGAACCCTGACTATATGAGCGCCTTTTAATACAGATAGAAAATTTGCCGCTACAAAATATGTTTTATCTGCTCCGCATAAAGTTCTGACGAAATGTTTTCTTGACGCTCCTGCAGTAATTGCGCCAAGCGGCGAGAATACACTGAAATTGTTGATTAACTCCATATTATGCCCAACTGTTTTTCCAAATCCTATACCCGGGTCAACCGAGATAAAATCTTCATCTATGCCGAAATTTAAGGCATATTTTTTTCTTTCAGATAAAAACTCATAAACTTCGCTTGTGCAGTTTTTATAAATTGGATTCTTCTGCATAGTCAAAGGTTTACCTTTTGAGTGCATAAGAATTAAGCCTGCTTTGGTATTTGCTATGAGTTTTGCAAGTTTTTCTTTTCCAACTTGCAAGGCAAAAATATCATTTATAATGTCTGCGCCTTCGTCAAGAGCCGCTTTTACCGTTTCATATTTATATGTGTCAATGGAAATCGGGATACGCACTTTCTTTCTTATCTTTTTTAAAGCTGGTATTAAGCGCTTTATTTCAAGTTTATAATCTATTAGTTTGACTCCGGGTCTTGAAGATTCTGCGCCTAAATCTATAATCTTTGCTCCGAGACTTTCAAAATGCTGCGCTTGTTGCGCCGCTTTGTCTGGGTCTGAAAGCCCATCGCCTGAAAAAGAGTTCGGGTCAACATTTACTATGCCCATCACTGCAGGCTTGTCAAATTTTAAGTTTTTGTTTTTGTATCTAAAAATTTTTTCTTGTATGCCGTCTTTAACAAAACTTTTTAAATCTATAGCAATCTTTTTTAATTCAAAAGGCTGCAAAGTCAATTTACTTGCAAGAATTTCAATTTGCTTGATATTTGCAAAAAGAACAGCGTTTGAAAAACCTTTTTTAAATCTGCTTATATTATCGCTTACTGCCAAATCCGCTCCGCAAGAAAGAGACTCTTGTTTTAAAATCGCCGCGGCTCTATTGTCAATTTTCTCAATTATTATTGTTTCCAACAAACCTTTTTTTGCAAGCGACTTATGAACTATCGGCATTGCCTTAGTGTCTGAAACAAGTTTGACCGCATCGCTGAAATTATTGACGATTGCTTTTCTTATCAGCATATTACCCTCTTAAAAGAGCGGCGGCTTCAGCCCGAGTGCGCGCGTCTTTTAAAAATATGCCGCGCATAGCGGAAGTTATTACTTTTGTTCCGGGTTTTTTTACGCCTCTTATAGTCATACAGAGATGTTCCGCCTCTAAAACGACCATCACGCCTTGCGGCTCTATAGCCTGCATCACGGTATCTGCTATTTGTTTTGACAATCTCTCTTGCAATTGAAGCCTATTTGCAAAAATTTCTATAAGCCTTATGAGTTTTGAAATCCCGATTATTTTGTCTTTTTTGGGTATATAGGCTATGTGGGCTTTCCCATAAAAAGGTAAAAGATGATGCTCGCAAATAGAATAAAAAGAAATATCTTTTAAGAGAACAATCTCTTCATAATTTTCCGTAGCATAACTTGATTTGGCATATTTTAAAGGATTGATGCTATTGCCTATCAGGGCTTCTTTATAAAACTCAGCAACTCTTTGAGGAGTTTTTATCAAGCCTTCTCTATTCAAATCCTCTCCAAAAGATTCAAGTAAGAGTTTGATTGCTTTTTGCGCTTTCTTTTCATCAAATTTCATTTTTTATCCTAACCGGCGACAGGTTCCAGATGCCCTTTTACTATGGTTTCTATCTCGTCGGAATTAAGCGTTTCTTTTTTCAAAAGTTGGGCTACCATATCGTCCATTATCTTTTTGTGTTTCTTTAAAATAGTCATAGCTGTTTTAAGCCCATCGTCTATAATTTTTTTGATTTCTATATCCACAAGTTCTGACATTTTTTCAGAAAGATGAGAGTTTTTTGATATATCTCTGCCCAAGAAAACTTCTCCACCGCTGTCTTTATCTAATGATATTGGACCGATTTTGTCGCTCATACCAAAAGTTGTGACCATTTTTGTAGCGAGTTTTGTCGCTTGAGAAATATCATTTGACGCGCCTGTTGAGAGCTCGTTAAATATTATCTGCTCAGCCGCTCTTCCGCCGAACATCACCGCTATTTTGTCCATAGCCTCTTCTTTTGTGGTGAGATGTTTTTCTCCTTCTGGAAGCTGCCAAGTAAGACCCAACGCTTGTCCGCGAGGGATTATTGAAACTTTATGAACGGGGTCTGCTTTGGGCAGCATTTTTGCAACTATGGTATGTCCTGATTCATGATAGGCGATTTTTTTGAGTTCGTCGGGACTGCTCACAATGGATTTGCGCGCGGGACCCGCCATAACTCTATCTATAGCCTCTTCAAAATTTTTCATATTCGCGCTTGACTGGTCTTTTCTTGCCGCGAGCAAAGCCGCTTCATTTACTATATTTGCTAAATCTGCGCCTACAAAGCCGGGCGTTCTTTTTGCAATCACTTGTAAATTGACTTCGGGGTCAATTTTTATATTTTTCGCATGGACATCTAAAATTTCTTTTCTATCGCTCAGAGCGGGATTTGGAACTACTATCTGT
>JAISKX010000090.1 GCA_031260765.1 Endomicrobium sp.
TATGTTTTGCATAATGGGCTGTCTTCTAAACATCAAGTTTCTTATTTAAAATGGTATTGTTACTTCAAAAATACCCAAAATTAGCAACTATTTTTGAGTATTATGCCCAGAATGACAACATAAAAACAAAATCCCCTGCAATCTATCGGTTGCTGGGGATTTTTTATATAAGGAGGTTCTCTCTAAAAACCTTTTTATGGTTTTATTTGTAAATAATAAATCGGTATATTGTTCTTTTCACGCCGTTTTTTTAGAAAAATCTTATCCGTTTCTTCCAAAGCGCTTGGTCCAACAATAAATAATTTTTGCGCCTTTGGATAATTATCTGATGTTCCATAATCCCAATATTCTAAAAGTTGCCCCAATGCTTCGCGAATACAGTCTTTTGCTTCTTCGTATGGTTTAACTTCATAGTAATTTTTCTCTTTTCCTTTCTTTGCAACCATATCTATTATTATTATTCTGCAATTTCTGTGTGATTCTGCCTCTGGAATCACTTCCCAATTATTTGCTTCTAATTGTTTTTGTAATTTTTTTTGTATATCTGCATGCACGGTTGAATATTTTTTTCTGTCTATAACTATTGGTTTTTGAGGAGGATGTTTTTGTGAAGATATTTTGCCAGCAATATAATATTCATTATCTAACAAATCTAATGTTTTTCTTTTTTCAATCTTAGATTGGTTTTTTATCGAACTATTCTTTGTTGGTTGTTTTTCGGTATCTGGTGAAGGGTGTCCTCCATCTTGTTTATTGATTATTTTCCCTATAGGAATATCTGTAATCAATAAAGTGTTTCCCTTTGCATTCATATCACGACTTAGATAAAGTGGAGTACCTTTTTGTTTATCTTTAAAAAAAGGGCGACTGCAAAACCTTATTACTTTTCCTTTATGGGTAACAGTAAAATATTTCTGTTCTTCATGTTTCCCCTTTTTTCCATAATACAGTTCTCTTTGTCCATTTATTTGTGTTTCTACATTAAACTTACTTTTCTTTTCTATCCAATCTTTAAAAAGTTCTCTTATTGCTTTATTTTCATTTACTATTGATTTGTTTTCTATATCTTTATTAAAAAAATCTATTTGTCCCTCATCAATTTCATGTTGTTTCATTATGTGTTCAAGGCACTTCAATTCCATATCATCCTCCTTAATAATTTAAAATTTCATTGAAAAATAAATCAAAACTATCAGTTGAAAAGTGGGATTTTTGCTGTAAATTCATCATTTCTGTTTTGTCTTGGCGCTCGTTTGCGGCGCGCAGAAATTTTCTAACTTTAAATATGGAATTCCTTCTTCTATCAACCCTTCTTCCCCGTAAATGCCCATTTGAAGCAACTCATCTTCCCCAAAAAGCATTCCATCCCATAATGAATAAATACTTTCCATAACTAAGCCTCCTTTTATTTGCCGCTTATAGCGGTCAATTTAGAGAATTTATATAGCACATTTTAATGGGTTTGTGAATGTTTTTATACCTAGTAAAATTATACCGCTCATTTTTATACCCAATATATTCAATTCAAAAAACCTAAGAAACAGCATATCTAAATTTGATATAATTTCTCACACAATTAAATAAAACTCAAACCCAACGCGCTGTGCAAAACACATAAGTCCAGTTGTTTGCATAGCGCGTTGGTTTTTTATTTGTAATGGTAAGGCTCTGCCACCCTCACCTGTCCGCCGTAGTATAGTGAAGGCGGACACCCTCTCCCCTCAAAGGGAGAGGGGGAATATGAAAATGGAGGTATTAAAATGGAAAACTCAAAAAAACAACGCAATTCGGCTTTTTTCTTGTTTGTCTTGCTTGGTATGCTTACGGCTTTTGGACCTTTTGTTACGGATATGTATTTGCCAAGTTTGCCGGCTATGATGGATTATTTCTCAACGAGCGCTTCAATGGTGCAGTTGGGGCTTACTTTTTCTATGCTGGGTTTGGCGGCGGGACAAATTATTTTCGGTCCCCTTAGCGATAAATACGGACGCAAAAAACCGCTTTTGATTTCTATGTTTTTGTTTCTTGTTTCAACAGTATCTTGTATTTTTGCGCCGTCAATTGAAATCTTTGTGCTTTTGCGTTTTGTCCAAGGGATTGCAGGAGCAGGCGGAATAGTGATTTCTCGTTCCATTGCGACTGATAAATTTAAAGGACGCAATTTAGCGACAGCCTTGGCTATTATCGGGGCAATCAATGGTATCGCTCCTGTAATTGCTCCCGTAACAGGCGGGGCGGTATTGCGGATAACTTCTTGGCATGGCGTTTTTGTGGTTTTATTCTTTGCGGGGATAGCGCTTACCGCAGGCTGTTTATATTTTAATGAATCTTTATCAATAATGAGAAGGTCTAAAGAAAAACTCTCAAAAACTTTAAGCCTTTTTAAATTCGTTCTTAAAAACCGCAAATTTGTATCTTGCGTATTGCAAATGGCTTTTGCTCAGGCGATTTTGTTTGGATATATTTCTTCTTCGCCGTTTATTATTCAACAGCATTATGGTTTTAGTCCATTTGCATTCAGTTTATTTTTTGGAATAAATTCAGTCGCGATAGTTTCGGGCGCGGCCATAGCAGTAAAATTTAAAAGGCAAGAAACAGGCATATACACAAGTTGCATAGGAATGTTGATTTGCGGCGCGCTTGAATTGATTGCCCTATCAAACGGAGCGTCAATAATATTGTATGAAGCGCTGATATTGATTTTG
>JAISKX010000094.1 GCA_031260765.1 Endomicrobium sp.
GTAAATGATTTAACTACGAAAATCACTGAGATTGCAAAGAATACTATCGGCAAAACATAAGAGAATAAACTTCCTGCCGTAATCTCTAATGCAAGTTCTAATGCGAGCAATCCAAAAAGCGTTGAGAACTTGATTATAGGATTCATCGCAACTGACGAAGTGTCTTTGAAAGGGTCGCCCACAGTGTCGCCTACAACTGATGCGGCGTGTAAGTCGCTGCCTTTTTCTCTCAAATCAACTTCAATATATTTCTTCGCATTGTCCCATGCGCCGCCTGCATTTGCCATAAAAATCGCTTGGAATAATCCGAAAAGCGCTATGGAAATAAGGTAGCCGATAAAGAAATAAGGCTCTATGAAAGCAAAAGCCAAAGTTGTAAAGAATATCACCATAAACAAATTTATCATACCTTTTTGAGCGTATTGAGTGCATATTTTTACAACTTCTTTTGAATCCTCAGTAGAAGCCTTGTCCGAAGTTCCGTCAAGTTTGATATTTGCTTTGATAAACTCAACAGCCTTATATGCTCCGCTTGTGACAGCATGCATTGACGCGCCTGTGAACCAAAATATCACCGCGCCGCCTGCAATCAAGCCGAGTAAGAAAGGGGCGTGAATCAAAGACAAATTCTCAAGCCCCGTTGTAAGACCTTCCGTGAGCATCACTATTGTTGAGAAAATCATCGTTGTCGCGCCGACTACAGCCGTGCCGATAAGCACAGGCTTTGCAGTCGCTTTAAATGTGTTTCCCGCGCCGTCATTTTCTTCAAGCAAAATCTTAGAAATGTCAAAATTAGGTTTATATCCATAATCTTTTTCTATTTCTGATGAGATATTTGGGACATTTTCTATCAAAGAAAGTTCATAGACTGATTGAGCATTATCTGTGACAGGACCATAGGAATCAACCGCAATAGTGACAGGTCCCATTCCCAAAAATCCAAAAGCCACAAGACCAAAAGCAAATACTTGCGGAGCAAGCATAATGTCTTCAATGCCGAAACAACTTATAATATAAGCGACTCCCATAAGAACTATTATGCAAAGCCCCATCCAATATGCGCTAAAATTGCCCGCCGTCAAACCAGCCAAGATATTGAGCGACGCTCCTCCGTGTTTGGAAGCAGTCACGACATTTTGCACGAAAGCGCTTTTTACAGATGTAAAAAGTTTTACGATTTCAGGTATCACCGCGCCCGCTATAGTGCCGCAGCTTATTATAAGAGAGAGTTTCCACCAAAATGTGCCGTCTCCCAAATCGCCTATAATGATGTTTGAAACTAAGAAAGTAAAAAGTATGGACACAATGGAAGTTATCCAAACAAGGCTTGTCAAAGGCGCTTCATAGTTGAATCTTTCAAGATTAGCAAATCTTGATTTCGCCAGCGCTCCATTGATTGCATAAGAAATAGCCGAAGAAATCAACATTATCAAACGCATCACAAAAATCCATACCAAAAGTTGAACTTGAACATCCACGCTTTCAACAGCCAAAATGATGAAAGTCACCAAAGCGACTCCCGTCACCCCATAGGTTTCAAAACCATCAGCCGTAGGACCTACTGAATCGCCTGCATTATCGCCTGTGCAATCCGCTATAACGCCGGGATTTCTGGCATCGTCTTCCTTTATATTGAATACGATTTTCATCAAATCAGAGCCTATATCGGCAATCTTTGTAAAAATCCCGCCCGCAATTCTCAAAACGGAAGCGCCCAAAGATTCGCCTATTGCAAAACCTATAAAGCAAGGACCCGCAAAATCGCCCGGTATGAAGAGCAAGATGATAAGCATTATAAAAAGTTCAATGCTGATTAAAAGCATGCCTATGCTCATACCCGCGCGAAGAGGAATTTGATAGCAAGGAAAACCTTTGCCTTTCAAACTTGCGAAAGCCGTTCTTGAATTGGCGAAAGTGTTTATACGCATACCGAAAGCCGCAACAGCATAACTGCCCAAAATTCCAACTATGCTGCAAAGGACTATAGTAGCCACTTTGATAAAAGCAAAACCTTGCAAAAAGCCGAAATAAACCACAATAATCGCAGCCAAAAGAAGTTCAAGAATGATGATGAATTTCCCTTGTGTGATGAGATAGGTTTTACAAGTTTCATAGATGAGTTCCGAAATATCTCTCATAGACTTATGAACAGGCAAGTTTTTAATACCTTTATAATGGTAAAGCCCGAACAAAAGCCCGAAAATGCAAATCAAAAACCCAAATGTCAAAAGGCTTTGACCCGATATTGCGCCGCCGAAAAAGTCAACGGAAGACAAATCAGGAACAATCAAATCCGCCTCTCCTGCAAAAGATATGCCGACCGCAGATAAAATCACGGCAAACATTACTGCAAACTTCTTAAAACAATTGTTAAATTGCATAATTTCTCCTTTTTTTCTTTATTCTATTTTCGATTGAAAACATCCGCATATAAAACTGACTATTAAAAAAAATGCCCTCTAATGATAGGGGGTAGGGGTTAAACAGCTATTTTCTATCAAAAAACTGACAGGATTATAAATTTAAAACTCTTTTTTGTCAACGAATTAAGACAATATATGTTTTATCGTGCGACAATATATCTCTAAAAATTCAATGTTCCCTCTACCCATCATTGCGGGTCAAGCCCGCAAATACAAATGGGGGTTTTTAGAGAGAGCCTTTATGAGAATAAATTACCTGCTGCTATATATATCTCATACCACTCTTTGTGGGTTAGGCGGATGCCGGAAGCTTGAAAACAGGCTTTTAGCCTTTCGGTTTTTGTTGTGCCTGTCACCGCTTGCATATTGGCGGGGTGGCGCAAAATCCACGCTATTGCTATTGTGTTTTTGCTCACACTGTATTTTTGGGCGATTTCATCTAACTTTTTATTTAGTTCTGGGAATTTGTCATTGTCTATAAAACTGCCTTGAAATAAGCCGGTCTGAGCCATTTGAAACGGCGACCATGTCTGTATTGTGATATCTTTTATACGGCAATATTCCACTATGCCGCCGTCGCGGTCTATAGCTCTGTCCGTATAGGCTTGATTGACATGCAAATCTTGAGAAAGCATTGTGCAATTTGTAATGCTGAGCTGCAACTGATTTATTATGATAGGCTGTTTGACGAATTTCTTTAACAATTCTATCTGCATAGGTTTTTGATTTGACACGCCAAACCACCTAACTTTCCCGCTTGAATGGAGTTTGTCAAAAGCCTCCGCCACTTGCTCCGGCTCTACCAAAATGTCGGGGCGGTGCAATAATAGCGTATCAACATAATCGGTTTTTAATCTTTTTAAACTTGCATCAACAGAATTTATAATCTCATCTTTAGAAAAATCAAAAGATACCGTTTTGCCGTCCCCTTTGACTATGCCGCACTTTGTTTGAAGAATGACTGACTCCCTTTTGATTTTTGCCGCTGCAAAAGCTTGTCCGAACAATTCTTCGCAATGTCCCAATTGATATACATTGGCGTGGTCAAAAAAATTCGCCCCATTATCAATAGAAAAACCAATAAAATCTTCAAGCTCTTTTGAGCTCAATGTGTGAATACGCATACAACCCACTGCAATAACAGGCGCTTCCAAATTAGAAGTTCCGAGTTTTATTTTTTTCATTTTATCTCCTCCCCCGCATAGCCTTATAGGCAATACAGAGTTTTATAATACCAATCTCAACAATACCGCGCAGCCTACCGCTATTCTATACCAGCCGAAAACTTTAAAATCGTGTTTTGTTATATAACTTAACAGGAAATTGATTGCGGCTGTTGATATAACAAATGCCGTCGCCATACCTACTATGATAATGGAAATTTCTGACGGGCTGAAATGAAGTCCGAATTTGAAGAGTTTTAAAGCGCTTGCGCCAAACATCACGGGAATAGCAAGAAAGAATGTGTATTGAGCGGCTGCCGTTCTTGATACGCCGAGCAATAAAGCGCCTATAATGGTCGCGCCTGAACGGGAAGTTCCGGGAAAAATCGCGGCTACAACTTGGCATAATCCTATTATCACTGCGGCTTGATATGTAATTTGCGCTATGGAAGTAAATTTTGGCTTTTTATCTTTTTGATATTGTTCTACAGCTATAAAAATTATACCAACAACTATCAACATCACGGCTACAGTTTGATAATTGTAAAAAAGTTCATTGAACTTATCGTCCCAAATAAGACCGATTACTGCGGCGGGCAAACAAGAAATTATGATTTTAAACCACATATTTACAACATCTTTTTTTATAACAAAAGGCTTGTTTTCCCCAAAATCCACAGGCAATAAGATACGCCAATACATCACTATTACGGACAAAATAGCGCCGAGTTGAATAACAACTAAAAACATCTCTCTAAATGCAGGCGAGACATTGAGTTTTATAAACTCATCAACCAAAATCATGTGCCCCGTGCTGCTGATAGGAAGCCATTCAGTGATGCCTTCCACAACTCCCAGAATTCCCGCCTTGATGATATTGTCAAAAAACATCGTATTCTCCTTGTCCCCCGCATTGCCTTGCAGGCAATACGGGGTTATTAACAGCATAAAACCCCTTCGGGGTTTGATTGCAGCAACTATCTTGTGTCCCCGCATTGCTTTGCAGTCAATACTGGGTTATTAACAACATAAAACCCCTTCTGGGTTTGATTGTAGCGATTCTTTACCTTGTGTAATTTATAGGTCCGTCTTTATAGTTTGTTTTTTTGAGCCATTCTTGGGAATAGCCTTCTTTTTGAGACATTTCCTGTAAAGAATTTATATATCCTTGATTGTATTTTACGAGCAATTCAAAAAAGAGATTGCGCCATTCGCCAAAAACGGTTAAAGCGTTTTTATTTAAAACCTTAGAAAATTCCAAAGCGGCTTTTTGAGCGTCGGCTTTGGCGGCGGCTAATAATTGTTTTGACGACTCGGCTATAATTCTTTCTGAATTCTTTTCATATATATCAGCTCTTTCTCTTATATCTTTTACTATATAATTATATCTCACATTGGCAAATTCAGCAGGCGTATTATAAATCCAATACGCGCTGTCAGCCTCATAGGCGCTTGGATTTCCTCTGCCGTAGATTTCCGGCAATTGGCTTACCGCAAGAGGCACAAAAACAGATTCAGCCGTAGTATCAAGAGCAATCCAAGAAATTGCATTAAAACCGAAAAGCATATTGGGCTTGTTCTGGCTTATATAAGCATACAGAGTATTTGAATCGGATATTGGAGTTTCCCATGCGCCTTCAAGCTTTATATTTTGTTGTTCATAATTTCTAATATCTGTTGAAGAAAAATACCTGTTCGGATTTCCAAAAGCTCCTGCGGCTATGCCTTTTGTCAAATCAAATTCCGTTTCTTCATAATGGTCGCGGTATAATGCTCTAATTGTTTCAAGTTTGATTTTTTTATCGGGCTTGATTGAAAAAGGATAATCTCTCGTATAGCCGTCTTTAACCCAAGGCGAGAGTTTAAGAGAAGGAGAAACAAGGCTGAAAGCTCTCCATAAGCGGCGCAGAGAATAATAAGGATGATTTTTTTCTCCCGCGCTCACGGTCAAAAGCCAGTCCATAGGCTGCTCAATATCTTGCGGTTTTCTTATTTTATATTTCTCAGCTACGGTAAAAAGATTAGAGCTGCGCATTTGCATTGAACTGTTTTCAACAATATCCCTTATGCGAAATTCTTCAGCCGCAACAAAAAAATGTCCATCTTGCACTTTTTGAGCTACCCATAAACCGCTTTTGCCTTCAGGCGACGGGGCTATTTCCATAACCCAAGCTTCATCGCCGTCGGCTAATGCCAAAGTTTCGCCGGGACCGTAATATCCGTATTTTTCAACAAGACTGCCTATAATTTCTATAGCTTGACGGGCTGTTTGGGCGCGCTCAAGGGCTACGCGGGAAAGTTCCGCGCCGTAAAAAATTCTTTTATTGGGGTCAGGCTCATTTGCAAAAAGAGAATTATTGGAACATTCTCCAAACATCAAGCCGTATTCATTGATAATGCCGTAATTTGCATCAAGATAAGCATAGGTGTGAGACACTTGCGGTATATATCCGATGGGTTTTGTTCTTTTTACTCCGATATAATTATAACCTTCCGCGCGGTTTTTATCCGATATGCGGGGCATAAGAAAAGCATTGTATTGAGTGATATCTCCATTTGCCGCCGCGCTTGCATACACTGGTCTGACGGCTCCGGCTTGCCAATCTTTGGCTGGGACAAAAACAATTGAAGCATCAGCCAAATCCCCATTATACGAATGCGCCGCTATCATAGAGCCGTCGGCGCTTGCGCCTTTTGTCACTATCATAGTTGTGCCTGCAAAAACTCCGTCAAAGCTAAAAATTGCAACAAAACACATTAAAAATGCGCAACGGCAAATTCTCATTTCCACTCCAAAACAAGAGATTTTTGATTTATGATCGGCGATTTTACCATAAAAACGGCAAAACAACAAAGCGCCTATTCAACGACAAACGGCTTTCTCGCAAGTTTCGCAAGGGTTGAACCGCAAAGAGCGCAAAACGACAAGACTTTGCATTTATATGCCTTTGTCCTTGCCGTTTTGCGCTCCTTGCGTGGTCTTTGTCTTTGCCGTTGAAAAATTTGCGCTCCTTGCGAGAAAGCCGTTTGTCGTTGTAGTTATCTGCCCCCCTTGCGGGGGAAGTCCTGAAAGGGAAGGGGGGTGGGCGAAGCCGCCTTTGCCGTTTGTTTGTTTCCGTTTGTCGTTTGCCTTTTG
>JAISKX010000121.1 GCA_031260765.1 Endomicrobium sp.
AAAGAGGCTCACAGCGCGGGCAAACAGATATATCTTGCTTTAAATTTGTTTTCTCACAATAAAGATATAGCAAAACTTGACGGCGCTATTTCTACAATCAAATCTTTAAATCCCGACGGGCTGATAATATCCGACCCGGGCATTTTTGCAAAAATCAAAAAAGAAATTCCAACCTTACCCTTAAATATCTCAACTCAAGCTAATGTCTGCTCTTGGCTTACTGTTGATTTTTGGCAAAAGCAAGGCGCGGCATTATGCGTCTTGGGCAGAGAAGTCAGTTTTAAAGAGGCTGTGGAAATTAGAAAAAAATGTCCCGACATTAAACTTGAAATTTTTGTCCACGGCGCTATGTGTATCAGTTATTCCGGCAGATGTTTATTGTCTGCATTTATGGCTTCCCGCAGCGCTAATGCGGGGCTTTGCGCTCACTCTTGCAGGTGGAAATATAAAAGCAAATTGATTTTGGAAGAAGAGATGCGCCCCAATGAATTTTTAGAACTTTATGAAGACGAGCACGGCTCTTATGTTTTAAATTCAAAAGATTTATGTCTTATGCCAAAACTCAATCAAATCATAGACGCAGGTTTTGACTCTTTCAAAATAGAGGGCAGAAATAAAAGCGAATATTACATAGCCCAAACCGCCCGCGCCTATCGCAAGGCTATAGACGATTATTTTGAAAATCCAAAAGATTGGACAGCCGCTCCTTATATGCAAGAACTTTTAACTTTGCAAAACAGAGGATATACGACCGCTTTTTTTGACGGTATTCCAGACGGCTCAGACCAAAATTTTAAAGACACGGCAAGCGTCAGCGATTGGCAAAATGCGGGCATAGTCAAAGGCTATAAAGACGATTTATTAGAAATTGAAGTAAAAAACAAAATCCAAAAAGGCAAAGAAATAGAATTATTATCCCCATATCAATGGCAGCCATACAAAATCACAATAGACAAAATGTTAGACGGAAAAAACAATAAAGAAATAAATTCAATCTCAGCGGGCAAACCCAGACAAACAATAAAAATCCCAATCCACAACGCCACCCCATTCCCCCAACACACAATCGCCCGACAAAAAGGAAATTAAAATGCCTCACTTTTATGTTTTACCTCAAAACGCTGCCAATGGCAGTTTTATTATGGAAAATGAACTCGCTCACTATGTCGCCGCTGTGCGCCGTTTTAAAGTCGGCGATGAAATAAATCTTTTTGACGGGCTTGGAAAATCTTTTAAAGGTAAAATCACAAACATTGAGAAAAATCGTATTGACGGCAAAATTCTATCTTCCTCATATCAAAAACCCGCTTGGACGGCGAATTTATATACAGCCATACCCAAAGGCGAAAGATTCGAATGGCTTATAGAAAAATGCGCTGAACTTGGACTATCAAAAATAGTCCCCATCAATACGGCAAGAAGCGTCTTGACGGAAATTTCCGAAAACAAAATTGAAAGATTTAAAAGAATATCAATCGCAGCAAGTTCTCAATGCGGGCGAGCCGATATTATGGAAATCTGCCGCCCATTAAATTTTCAGGACGCTTGCAAAAAAGCCGTTTCGGATAAAACAATAAATATCTTGCCTTGGGAAAGCGAAAGCGGGCAATCCATATCGCAAGCCCTAAGCGGCAAACCCTTAAAAAGCGGCATTGCCGCATTTATTGGTCCCGAAGGCGGTTTTGAAAATGCCGAGATAGATTTTGCCAAAACACTCGGCTTTTACACAGTAAGTCTCGGCAAAAACATTTTAAGGGTAGAAACCGCCGCCCTCGCTACGGCGGTTTTAGTGACAAACACCCTATCAGAGCAAAACTTATGAAAAAATTTTACATCTATTCTTTCGGCTGTAAAGTCAATCGTTATGAAACGGAACTCATATCGCAAAAATTCAAAAGCGGCGATTATGCAATAGCCGATACTCCCCAAGAAGCCGACACAATAATTTTTAATTCCTGTTCAGTCACAAACAATGCCGACAAAGAATGTCTATATTTGCTCAGAAAATCTTTAAAACTCCCTCAAAAACCGCAAATCATTCTCACGGGCTGTCTTGCTATCAATAAATCCCAAGCGCTAAAAGCGCTTTTTCCAAACATTGAAATTGTCTCAGATAAAAAATCATTATATTTGCAGCCCGACAATCAAAGCATAATTTCCTTTGAAAACCGAAGCCGCGCTTTTATAAAGATACAAGACGGCTGCAATAGTTTTTGTTCATATTGCATAATCCCTTATATAAGGAATCAAATGTGGAGCAAACAGCCAAAGGCTGTTTTCAATGAAATAGAAAATCTCGTTCAAAACGGATACAGCGAAATAGTTTTGACAGGCATACACATAGGCAAATACGATGGCGGTTTAGCCCCGCTCATAGAAAAAATAGTCAAAATCCCTTTGGATTTTAGAATACGCATATCGTCCATAGAAATCAATGAGATAAACGATTCTCTATTATCTCTGATGAGAGATTATGAAAACAAAATATGCTCTCACCTGCACATTCCTCTACAATCAGGCAGCGATGGTATTTTAAAATTGATGAACAGGCAATACACAAGCGCCGCCTTTGAAACAAAAATCCAAAAAATCGCCTCAATGTTTAAAAACATAGCCATAACGACAGATATCATCAGCGGTTTCCCCAGCGAAACCCCCGCTCAACATCAAGGAACTTGCAATTTTATAAAAAGAAACCCATTTTCCAGACTACACATTTTTAGATATTCAGACAGAAGCGGCGCAAAAGCCTCAAATCTCAAAAACAAAGTCCCCCCCCAAGAAATAAAATCCCGTTCCAAAGAACTATTAGAAATAGACGCCGCCAAAAGAAAAGATTTTTTAACCGCCAACGCAGGCTCCACAAGAAAAGCCGTAAGCATAGCCCAAACCCAATCCCTAACCGACAATTACATAACCCTCCAAACCCAATCCCCCCCAAAAGGCATTTTTGACATCAAAATATAATGCCCCTCTTCAGGTCAGCGCAAAGCATTATCACGCCGCTGTCATTGCTTGTTGTTGTTGTCGTTATGTCTGCCCCCCTTGCGGGGGAAGTCCTGAAAGGAAAGGGGGGTGGGCGAAGCCTGCCGTTTTTGTCGTTGTTTCCGTTTGTCGTTTGCCTTTTGTTTTACGCTTTGCGTTTGCGCTCTGCTGCACCCCCCTTTCCCGCTTCGCGGGACTTCCCCCGCAAGGGAGGGCAGATTTAACGACACATAGGTCTGCCCCTACGGTGTCATCGTCCTCACCCCAATATCCTTTCAAAAATAGTAAAATGCCCCCTTTGAAAAAAACCACCCTCACCCTACCCTCTCCCCTCAAGGGAGAGGAAACAAAAACAAAGGAGCAAACATTAAATGGACATCATCAAAATTCGCGGCGCGCGCCAGCACAATCTTAAAAATATTGACTTGGACATTCCAAGAAATAAATTAGTTGTAATTACAGGGCTTTCAGGTTCGGGAAAATCCTCG
>JAISKX010000126.1 GCA_031260765.1 Endomicrobium sp.
AAAAAAGCATAAATGAACTTTCAGGCGGCGAGCGGCAAAAAGTCTCAATAGCCCAAATCATAGCTCAAGACGCAGGCATTTTAATCTTTGACGAGCCGACAGCCCATTTGGATATCGGCGCTCAATATGCGATTTTGCAAATCCTAAAAAACCTAAACGAAAATTTAGGCAAAACCATAATAGCAAGTCTGCACGACTTAAATTCCGCAGGCGAGTTTTGCAAAGAGTTGATTTTATTAGACGATGGACAAATAAAAAAGTGCGGCTCTGTGGAAGATGTTTTGAATTATAAAGATATAGAGCAAGCATATCAAACCCATGTGATAGTAAAGACAAACCCGATATCAAATAAACCTTATGTGATACCGATAGTATAAAAAAGTAACGGGAAATTCCGTCAAAATCGGAAACAGTCCGGCTGCTGTGAGGAAACATTAAATAATCAAATCGTAGGGGCAGACCCATGTGTCTGCCCTCTGAAAGAATTGTAGGGGCGAATAATCATTCGCCCAAATGTTTCCAAGTCAGAAAACCGTTAGTTTTTAATAAAAAGCCAACTAAGTTGGCTAATCCCCAAGGAGGATTAATATGAAGAAAGCAGCATTGTTGTTAGCAGTATTGTTGTTTGCAGCAGGCGCAGTTTCGGCGCAAGAAAGACAGGTTTTTTTAAGCCTCACCAAGTCAGAGGTTGATATTGACGAACTTCCTACCAATGTCACTATCATCTCTCAAAAAGAAATTGAAGACGCTCATGTTGAAACATTGGGAGAATTGTTAGCAGGTTCGGCTGGCATTGATTTTATGGCTTATGGAGGCGCAGGTTCAGCTCAAAATGTTCTTATCAGAGGAGCGAGTTCCGTTCAGACTTTGGTTTTAATTGATGGACGGAAAGCGAATTTACCCAATTTGGGCAGTGCAGATTTTACCCATATCCCCACCCAAAATATTGAAAGAATTGAGATTATCAGAGGAGCGGGAGCAAGTATTTACGGCGCGGGAGCATTCGGCGGCGTGGTCAATGTTATTACAAAAAAAGCAAAAAAAGATTCCCCATTCATAGACGCTAATATATCTAAAGGAAGTTTCGGCGCTTTTAATCCATCTATTGTCAATGCTTATGCAAATGATAATTTCGGCGCTCTCTTATCTCTATCTTATTATTCAAGCGATGGCGAAAGAAAAAATTCAGACTTTAAAAACGCCAATATTTTTGCAAGCGTTCAAGGATATTTAAGTAAAGATTCCTCCTTATCTTTCACAGGTCAAATTTATGACTCAAAATTAGGCGTTCCGGGCGGATTGACATATTTAACGCCGCATAGCCGCCAAGAGGATACTAATAAGTATGCTAAACTTGATTACAATCTTTTGTTAAATGAGAATTCTTTGACAATATCCGCCTATGTTGTTGAAAACAAAGAACATTATGACGGCGTCATAGATGAATATGCGGAAAATAAATATACAGGTAAAACTTATGGCGCGCAAGCGGAATTTCATCTGTCCGACATTTTGCTTTTAGGCATTGAAGGCAGCAATGACAATTTTGAAAATGAAGATTTAATGTCTCCAAGCGCTTCTTTTGATAAAAGCAGAGATATTTTTGCAGGATATGCTCAGGTTGATTTGAATTTCTGGAAGTTTAAAGTCTTGCCGAGCGTTAGAGTTGACAATAATTCTCAATTTGGAACTCAAACAACTCCCGCCATATCTGCGATTTTTAATGCTACAAAAGAGGTGAAAGTTTCAGCTAATGTCGGTCAAGTTTGGAGAGCGCCGTCATTTAATGAACTTTATACAAACAATGCGGGGTGGATGTATTACGGAGACCCAAATTTAAAACCAGAAAAAGGGTTATCTGCTGATTTTGGAGCTGATTATACAGGTGAAAAGGTTAGATTAAATGCAACGATTTTCTTTATTGAAAGCGAAGATTTAATTGCTGGAGTTTATAATCCTATTACTTGGGAAACGAGAATACAAAACATAAACAAAGCGCAAAATTATGGAGTGGAAGTTTCAGGAGGTCAAATAATAACTTCTTGGCTTGAGCATAGAGTCAATTACACTTATTTGCAAGCAAAGAATGAGAGTGAAAATGATGTTAATAAAGGTAAATATCTGACATTTAAACCGCAAAATAGTCTCTCTTATTCTTTAATTCTAAGACCTCTTACGGCATTGACAATAACAACCATAGTTTCTTTTAGAGACGAGGTATATACAGATTCCGCAAATACTGCAAAGCTTAACGGTTTTTCAACTCTTGATATAAATATCAATTATAAAGTCAATGAGAATTTCAGCCTATGGCTAAAGGCTTTCAATTTGGCAAATGCTAAATATGAAATATATACGGGAGGTTATCCAATGCCCGGAACCTCAGTCTATGGCGGAGTAAGCATAAAACTATTTAGAGCGGAGTAAATATAAACTAAATTGTTTAAGGAAGCGCAAAATCAATAAAAAAAGAAAGCGGACAATATATTTGCCCGCTTTCTTTTTTTAATCAAATTCAATTATAACAGCCTATTCAACAAAAATCTCAACCCTTCTATTTTTTAATTTTCCATTATAAGTCGCATTGCTTTTTATAGGCATAGTCGGTCCATAACCTATATAGTAGATTTTATCAAGAGGAATTCCATTTTTGTAGAGTTCATCGCGCACGGCTTTTGCCCGCATGCTTGATAATAGGATATTGGATTGCAAATTGCCCACATTGTCAGTATGACCTTCAATAGTTACAAGAGTGAATTCATATTCCGCTATCCAGCCCGCCAATTGTTTTATAAAGGCTTTAGCTGATTCTGTAGGGACAAAACTGCCTGTTTCAAATTCAGTAAGGTCCATCTTGAATGTTCTTATCAAAGGTTTTTGTCTTCTTGCGCGGGCTTCTTCAACGCGTTTTTTTAACTCTTCAATGAGTTTCTGTTTATTTTCTTCTATCTGTTCTTGAGTTGTTTTTTCAGTGGGATGCAAAATGCCGAGCCTGGCTTCTTCCGCTCTCAATTGTTCTTCTATCGGGGATTGCTCGTCCGGCGGAGCGGTATTTAATAAAATCTTTTCATCTCCCATAAAAGAAGTAGAGGAATTATCTATATCGTCTGCGGCAGGCGTATCAATAGGTTTTTCTTTTTTTGTTCCAAGTTTAAAGTTCAGCCCTGCGCTTATATGATAATCAACCAAATCTTGCGGCGATTCAATAGCTATATCAGCGCCTCCGCTTAAAAGGATAGAAATCCTCTCTCCAAGCGGCAATTCAACGCCGAGCGAGCCTCCTGCCGAAAACTTGCTTTCTTCAAGAGCCGATATATTCATAAAACCATTGTTTTCAGCTTGAGAAAAGCGGACTTTATAATTGAAATCATTGCCCAATGGCAGATAGCTGACATACAATTTGATATTCCAATTGAAGTCTGGGCTTTCTCCGCCTATTTTAACTCCGGCTGGAATGAGCAAACGGATATAGGAAGCTTCGTCTATGGTTAGATTTGTCAAACTGTTCGTCTTTTCCTTTATCTCTGGACTTGGGACAAAAGCGCCTTGAGCGCCTATAAAAGGACGAATGCTGGCTTGTTCGCTAATGGGGATTTTTAATTCTAATTCAAGACCGCCTCTTATATTATATGTCTGAAATTTAGCTTGAGATTCCCATTGAGAGGAATTTGTGATAGAGATTTTCCTTGTAATATCAAAATCTTGCTGACCAGCGTCTAAATTCCATCTAAAGCCCAAAGCCTCTCCAAAAAAACCGCCGTATAGTCCGACTGCTATATTGGACATTTCGGCTTTATTGTCTCCTTGTGTGAATTTAGGTTTGTTATAGTTGGCATATATGCCGAATACTGAAGTTTCTGCGGCTATTATGTTAAACCCGCCTTGAATGCCTATGCCGCCGCTATAGTCGGCGCTAAATTTTTCAGAGCCTGCTCCATCTGCAAATAGATAATGTTCTCCGACTGCATATTGCACCCAAATGGAAAATGGAATCCCGCTCTTATTGCTATGTATTCTCATATATAAATTGTCAAAATCATTGGTAAATGCCGCTGATTTTATGGAATTGAGTATAAATTCTCCGCTCAATTGGTCTAATGCCGCAAAGGGTGAGGAAGAAATGTTTAATTGGTCTATTATTTGAATAGAAAAAGAAGATGACGGGTCATCGCTATAGATTTTGTTAAGGAGATTTTCTACTTGCTTTTGATTGGAAGTTTTTGCATAAGAAATACCTGCGGATAGAAACAATAAGAATAGTATTTTTATGATTTTGCCGCTTTTCATCTATGCTCCATTTTAAAGTTGAATATTTTAGCGGGGCGGATTATATAAAATATTTACTCAAAAATGAAAGTGTTTTTGAAAATCAACCGATTTTTAGCGAAAGATGACAATATAAGTCAATTATGATAAGATAGCCTCGTTCTAAAAAATCTATATCAATTAGGAGACATCGATGGAGTTCAAATTATTTATTGCAGGTCTATTGTTTTTTGTTTTGGCTATGATTATGTTGAGAACAAAAAAGAAACGCAAAATAGAGTCAAAGGTGTTTGCAACTATATATTC
>JAISKX010000154.1 GCA_031260765.1 Endomicrobium sp.
GTCAAAATTCAAATAAAGGGAATCTTTTTCATTTCTTTTAAGCAATTGAAGCAAAAGCGTGCTTTTGCCGCACCTGCGAATACCTGATATGATTAAAGCATGCGTTTGTATATCGGGTAAATTCGGCAAAATGGCTCTCTGCAATCCAGAACTTTGCTTTTGTATATGTTGAAATTGAGAATCTATCGCTTGTTCTATAGCGCTTTGCTGTAACATAATATCTCCTTTTTTCGTATATAAAACTTGTAAATTAGCGATTTACAAGTTTGTTAATTGCTAATATACAAGTTTATGAAGTTTTTTAAAAGCGAGGCTTTTATTTTTTATCCTGTTTTCCGTCATGATATAAAAGGAAAAACCCTACTTAAAACATTGGGCAAATACTATCTTGCAGATTTAGGCATTAGGAATATGCTGCATTGAATTTTTAATGCAATAATTTTAACCATTCAAAACATTCTAATCTTTTTACCTTGCTTATTTAGCATTTATCTATTTTTCCCTGACGAAGACGAGCTTTTTTGCTATAATCTGCATAGTTGATTGAATTATGCGAATATAGGATGAGGAAAATAGAAAAAAGGAGATATTAGTGGATAGAAAAAATCGTAGTCTTTTAATTGTAGCCTTTATTTTAATAGCGGGATTTTTGTTTTTGAGAAATTCATCTCAAAAAACTGAGATTGTCTCTTATGACAATGGGCTTAAAGCTGTTTTTAATCCCGACAAAAAAACTGAAGTTGTTTCGGTTTTTGTTTATATCCGAGCGGGAGCTATAGACGAGAAACAGCCGAATCAGTCGGGTTTGTCGCATTTTTTAGAGCACATGATGCTTAAAGGCAGCAAAAATTATCCCGAAGGATTGTTTGCCTCTATAGAACAATTCGGTGGAGAAATGAATGCAACTACTAATAAACAATTTACCAATTATTTTATAAACGCGCCTAAAGAAAATGTCTATGAAATCATCAAAATGCTCGCCGACGCAATGCAAAATCCGCTTTTTCCGCAAGAAACTGTGGACACGGAAAGAAATGTGATTATAGAAGAGTTGTTCTTGCGCAGAGGATGGACAGGCTTTAAGCTCGCCGAAGCTCTTGAAGATACTATCTATAAAGGCTCGCCTATGGCAAATAATGTGGGCGGAACTCCAGCCATTATCGCAAAAGCCGTCAGACAAGATTTATTTGACTATTACAACAAACATTATACCCCATCCAATATGACTGTTTCTGTCGCAGGCAATTTCAATATGAGAAAAGCAAAAAAGCTCGTCGCAAACACTTTCGGCAAATTTGAAAACAGACAGTCCGCCGACGAGCCTAAATTGAATAAAAAAGCGGCAAAAAAACAAAACATTATTATAAGAGACAATATATCCGCAGGTCTTGCTTCTTTTGCTTTTTTGGGTCCCGATATCAGAGACGACGATTTTATAGAAGCCGAGGTTGCGTCTGAAGTTTTATATTTATTGCTTTACCGCTCTTTAAAAGTTGAATTTAATCTCGTAAATTCCCTTTCAACATCTTTTGAATCCGGTCTTGGCGCGGGATATTTTGACATAACCGTTTCTTTTGACCCAAAAAATTATGACGAAATAAAAACGGAAATAGAAAGGCAATTGGAATACTTATTGCAAAATGAAATTTCCCAAGACGATTTAGACAGAGCGAAAATATCTATTAAGACGGCGAAAAATTTTTCCGAACAGGTCCAGCATGCGATAGCTTCAAACGCCGGATATAATGCTTTGATGAAAAGAGATGATTTGATAGATATGGATTTATTTTTATATAAGGTAGAGGCTGTTTCCACAGCGGATATTCAAGATTTCTTAAACAAATACTATTCTAAAGAAAAGACAGTAAGCGTCGCTATGCTGCCGAGAGAGGAAAAATGAAAAAAACACTATTGTTGATTGTATTGTTTCTATTTATAGGGCTAAGTGTCCCAATCAATGCAAGCGCTCAAGTTAAAGAATTTTTATTGAGCAATAAAATCAAGGTTTTATTTGAAAAGACCGACCATTCTCAAGCTGTTTCTATAAAGGTTTTTACGCCTGTGTCTTGCTCGTCGGAACAATCGGACAAAGCCGGCATATCTTATCTCTCTTATTATTCAATGAAAATCTCAACTCTTAAACGGCTTAGGGAACAGCTCACGACAGATATAGACGATATAGGCGCCGATATTTCAGGCGACGCAAAATCTCAATACGCTTATATAGGCATAGATTTTTTGTCCCCTTATCTTGATAAAGCGGCTGACATTCTCTCGGACATAATCATAAATCCCGCTTTTAACGAAAAAGAGATAATTGCTTCAAAAGACGATATAAAAATATCTATCAATGAAAGGCAAGACAATATAATGACTGTGGCAATGGACAATTTTTTAGAAAATTTCTACCGCCAAACGCCTTATGCTTTTCCAAATATTGGAACTATCAAAACAATCAACGCCATAACAACAGACGATATAAAGCAATGGCATAAATATTCTTATAATGCCGCCAATATAATTATTTCCGTCGCGGGAAATCTTGATGAGAAGATTTTAAAAAAGACTCTTGAAACATATTTTTCAAAAACTCCCGCGGGCAAAAAATTTGAAGCTCCGTCTTTTACTTTAACAAAACAAGACAAGCCCTCTATTAGAATCCGCTCTAAATTTCATCAATCCGCCATAGCGGTGGGTTTTGAATCGCCGTCTTTAAACGACGCCGATTTTGCGGCTTTTGATATAGCTGTAAACATTCTCGGCGATGGAATGAATGGAAGATTGGGCAAGGAAATCAGAATAAATTTAGGGCTTACTTACGGCATTTATATGATTCATTCAGTATTAAGAGAAAACAATTTTTCTTTGATAATATCGGCAATGGACGATAAAAATGTCAATCTCGCGCTAAAAACTATAGATGATATATTAAAAGATTTCGGTTCAAAAGAAGCCGCCGAAGAAGAATTGAGCAGAGTAAAAGCAAAAATACGCAGCGGCTATCTATTGGGCAATCAAACCGTTCAATCCAAATCCTTCAACAATGGCTGGGGCGAAATAGCGGCAGGCGACTACAATTACAATGCCAAATACCTCAAAAAAATAGAAAAAGTAAATCTCACCGATGTATTAAAAACCTCGCAAAAAGTCTTCCGCCCCCACCCCCTGACAGTAATAATCGACGAAAGATAAATCGGTTAAAAGACAAATAATAACGGCAACTACCGCTCTGCGTTAACCCCCTCCCTCACCCTCCCCCTTTCAGGTGGAGGGAACTTCCGCTTTCGTTGTCCCCCTCCCCCTTTCATCTGAAGGTCACATCCGCGAAGCATTTTGAGCGTATTTTGGCAGAATTTGACTGCGCCGTGTAGCAGCGCTACATCAGCAGGCAAATTGTGTCAAAAGACGCCAAAAGGCAAAGCGACCATCCC
>JAISKX010000166.1 GCA_031260765.1 Endomicrobium sp.
GAGTCGTTGAAGGATTTTTTAAGTCAAATACAAGACCAGAATGGATGATAATCACAGTTCTCCCAGTGATACCGCCGGACCTTAGACCTTTGGTGGCATTGGACGGCGGCAGATTTGCCACTTCTGATTTGAACGATTTATATAGAAGAATCATCAATAGAAATAATAGATTGCGCCACATTGAACAATTGAAAGCACCTACCGTGATGATAAATAATGAAAAAAGATTATTGCAGGAAGCCGTTGACGCTCTTATAGATAATGATTCAAGACCCAGACCAGTGACAGGCGCGGGCAATAGACCTCTAAAATCTTTGTCTGACACTCTTAAAGGCAAACAAGGTCGTTTCAGACAGAATTTGCTCGGTAAAAGAGTGGACTATTCAGGCAGAAGCGTGATTGTTGTGGGACCAAACTTAAAACTCAATCAATGCGGTCTTCCAAAAGAAATGGCTTTGGAATTGTTTAAACCTTTCATTATCAAAGAATTGGTAAAACAGGAAAACGCAACTCTAAAATCAGCAAAAAGAATGTTGGAAAGAGGCGATGCTAAGGTTTGGAATATTCTTGAAAATGTGACAAAAAATCATCCTATTCTTTTAAACAGAGCGCCCACTTTGCACAGACTCGGTATTCAAGCTTTTGAGCCTGTTTTGGTTGAAGGCAAATCCATACAATTGCATCCTCTTTCTTGCGCGGCTTTTAACGCTGATTTTGACGGCGACCAAATGGCGGTTCATTTACCTATATCTTTAGAGGCTCAGCTTGAAGCTAAAGTTCTTATGATGGCTACAAAAAACATATTGTCTCCCGCGTCAGGCAAACCTATAGCGGTTCCTTCTCAGGATATGGTTTTAGGAAGCTGCTTTTTGACGAAAGAAAAATACGGAGTTGACGGCGAGGGCAGACTTTTCTCGTCTGTGAACGAGGTAATCAGCGCTTATCAAATGGGCAAAGTTGATTTGCAAGCCAGAATCAAAGTTGTTGGGATTACAAATACAAGAGATGAAAAACTCAAAGACAATGAACAATCAGATATTTTAAAATGGAAAAATTATAAGGCTGAAGACGGTAAAGAAATTATGAATTATACTACCGTCGGCAGAATAATTTTTAACGAGCAGCTCCCTAAAGAAGCCGACGGCTCGTATTCTTTGGGCTATCAAAATCAAAATATGACTAAAAAAGAGTTGGGCGCATTGGTTGATAGATGTTATAAAGAGCTCGGTCAATATAGGACTGTTGTTCTTTTAGACGAAATCAAAAAGCTCGGATATAAATATGCTACAAGAGCAGGCATTTCAATTTCAATAGACGAGATGAAAATTCCGCCTAAAAAAGAGAAATTGGTAAGAGATGCAAAAACTCAAATTAAGTCTATTGAAAGTCAAGCCAAACAAGGGCTTATCACAGAAAGCGAAAGATACAATAAGATAATAGATATTTGGACTAAGGTTACAGATGAAGTAGCCGACATTATGTTTGACGAGATGAGAAAAGACGAGACAGAACCCATAAAGAAAGGCGAGAACAGATTCAATTCTATTTATATGATGGCAAATTCCGGCGCGAGAGGTTCAAGACAGCAAGTCAGACAGCTTGCGGGTATGCGCGGTCTTATGGCGAAACCTCAGAAAAAACTCACCGGCGGAATCGGCGAAATCATTGAAACTCCAATCATTTCAAATTTCAGAGAAGGGTTGACAGTTCTTGAATATTTTATTTCCACTCACGGCGGCAGAAAAGGGTTGTCAGATACAGCTTTAAAAACCGCTGAGGCGGGTTATTTGACAAGAAGGCTTATTGATGTCGCTCATGATGTGGTTGTTTCAGAAGAAGATTGTAAAACCGTCAACGGCGTATTTATAGGAACATTGCAAAGCGGCGACGAAGTAGTTGAGAAAATTGACGAGCGCGTAGTCGGCAGAGTCGATCTTGTTAATGTCGTAAGCGTTATAGACGATGAATTGATTGTCAAAAGAGGGGAAGTAATCACTTCTGAAAAAGCGAAAAAACTCATTGAATCAGGCATTGATAAAATAGGTATAAGAAGCGTTTTGACTTGCGAAGCAGACCACGGTATATGCGCGAAATGTTACGGTATAAATCCTGCGACAGGCAAGATGGTTGAAGTCGGCGAAGCTGTAGGAATTATAGCGGCTCAATCTATCGGCGAGCCCGGCACTCAGCTTACTCTTAGAACATTCCATATCGGAGGAACGGCAAGCCGCGTTGTTCAACGCTCTGAAATATATGCCGAAAACAATGGAACGGCGGACTATTACAATTTAAAAACCATTAAAAATAAAAACGGCGAGACTATAGTGTTAAGTAGAAATACCGAGCTTGCATATTCGGAATATCCAGTTCATCGCAGACAAGTTTATCAAATACCCTATGGAGCGGTGATAGAAGTGCAAGATGGTCAAAAGGTTGAGGTAAAAGTTGATTCAGAAACTGGAATAAAGAAAAATATTTTGATAGCTAAATGGGACCCGCATTCCAAGCCGATTATCAGCGAATTTAACGGAACTGTTCATTTTGTGGATATAAAAGAAGGCGTCACTTTACAGAAAGAGAAATCAAAAATCACAGGACAAATTGAAAGAGTTATTATTGACCATCCTGCAGACAGAAAAAGCCCGATAATTGTCATTAAATCAGAGGGCAAAGAAGTCATTGAATATCCTCTTCCTGTTGATACCACTCTTGTAGTCCACGATGGCGCGGAAGTTTCCGCAGGCGATATTTTGGCTAAAATTCCTCAAGAGGTTTCTAAGTCAAAAGATATCACAGGCGGTCTCCCGAGAGTTGCTGAGCTTTTTGAAGGCAGAAGACCTAAAAATGCTGCAGTCGTTTCTGAAATAGACGGTATAGTTCATTTGGGCGGCCCGACTGCAAAAGGCAGCATAAAGGTTGAAGTTGAGAATGCAGAAACTGGTATGAAAATGGATTATCTCGTCCCAGCCGGCAGACATTTGGTTGTGTATGAGGGCGATAGAGTTAAAGAGGGAGAATCCCTTTCGGACGGAGCTATCAATCCTCACGATATTCTTAAAGTAAAAGGGCCAAAAGAAGTTCAAGAATATCTCGTCAATGAAATTCAGCAGGTTTATAGACTGCAAGGTGTGTCTATAAACGACAAACATATAGAGATAATAGTTAAACAGATGTTGTCAAATGTTAGGATTACGGATTCAGGCGGCAGCAAATTCTTAAACGGAGAAATAGTGTCTAAGTATAGATATGAAAAAGAAAGAAAGCTTGCCAGATCCGAAGGCAGAAAAGTTCCTGCCGCTCAGCATATTCTTTTGGGCATAACGAAAGCTTCTTTATCGTCGGATTCGTTTATATCTGCGGCATCTTTCCAAGAGACTACGAGAATTTTGACGGAAGCGGCTGTGTCGGGACAAATTGATACTTTAAAAGGGTTAAAAGAAAATGTTTCTATCGGACATTTAATCCCGGCGGGGACAGGTCTTAGAATGGGTTATAGCGCAGGAAATAAATAAAAATTTATAAATGAGGAAATAAAATGCCAACTATTAATCAATTGATTGCAAAGGGAAGAAAAGACATTATTAAAAAAACAAAATCTCCAGCTTTAAAAAATTGCCCTCAGAGAAGAGGCGTTTGCACGAGAGTTTATACGACGACGCCCAAAAAACCTAATTCCGCTATGAGAAAAGTTGCAAGAGTTCGTCTTACTTCAGGCTATGAAGTCACTTCTTATATTCCGGGAGTAGGACATAATCTTCAAGAGCATTCTCTTGTTCTCATTCGCGGCGGTCGTGTTAAAGATTTGCCGGGGGTGCGCTATCACATCATAAGAGGAACGCTTGATACTACGGGCGTTGACGGGCGCAAACAGTCAAGAAGCAAATACGGAGCAAAGAAAGGTAAAGCGGCTCCAGCAGCGAAATAGTTTTTAAAAGTTCCAGATGACATTTGCGTTTTTATAAATGTTTTTATATAAGGGCGGGGCTTAAAAAGATTGCATTGTTCTAAAAAAGCAAGAATTAAAATATAAAGTAGCAATAGAGAAATGTTTCAGGGTTTCATAATAAATTTGTTAAATTAAATTAAATGTAGAGGTAAGGTATGCCACGCAAAGCATTAAAACCAAGAGAAAAAAGAGGATTGCCTGACGGCGATTCAAAATTCGGTTCAGTTCTGATAGCTCGATTTATCAGTAAGCTCAATTTTAAAGGGAAAAAAAGCATTGCAGAATCTATTATGTATGATGCTTTTGATATTATAAAAGAGAAAACGAGCGAAGACCCAGTAGGAGTTTTCAATAGAGCTATAGAGAATATCCGCCCATTACTTGAAGTCCGCCCCCGCAGAGTAGGCGGCGCGACATATCAAGTTCCTATGGAAGTTCCTGCAGTTCGTTCTACAACGCTTGCAATCAATTGGCTTACCGAGATAGCAAGGAGTAAAACAGGCAGACCGATGTGCGAGAGATTGGCTCAAGAGATAATAGACGCAGGCAAAAAAGAAGGCGCCGCAATGAAAAAAAGAGAAGACACGCATAAAATGGCGGAAGCCAATAAGGCTTTTGCTCATTATAGATGGTAAAAAATAAAATATAAGGATTTGGAAAAATGGCAAGAGAATATCCGTTAAATAAAATTAGAAATTTTGGAATCGCCGCTCATATAGATGCGGGCAAGACTACAACGACAGAGAGGATTCTTTACTATACAGGAAGAACTCATAAAATCGGCGAAGTTCATGAAGGCGCCGCTACTATGGACTGGATGGAACAAGAAAGAGAAAGAGGAATTACTATAACTTCCGCCGCCACATATTGTAAATGGCAGGATATGCAGTTTAATATTATTGATACTCCCGGACATGTGGACTTTACAGCCGAAGTTGAAAGGTCTTTGAGAGTTTTAGACGGCGCAGTTGTGGTTTTTGATTCAGGTAATGGAGTTGAACCTCAATCTGAAACTGTTTGGAGACAGGCTGATAAATACGGCGTTCCAAGAATAGTTTTTTCAAACAAAATGGATAAAGTCGGCGCTGATTTCTTTATGGTCATAAAAGATGTTGAAGAAAAATTGGGAGCAAAACCTCTTCCTATACAGATACCTATAGGCGTTGAATCAACTTTTGTGGGCATTGTTGATTTGGTTGAGATGAAAGCGAATGTTTGGTCGGGAGAAGAGCTTGGAGCAAAATTTGAAATTGTGGACATTCCGGAGGATTTAAAAGACAAAGCAAAACAAATGCGTGCTGAGATGTTAGAAGCCCTTGCCGATTTTAGCGATGAAATCATGACTAATTATATGGAAGGCAAAGATTCTACGGTAGTTCAAATAAAAGCGGCTATAAGAAAAGCTACCCTTGAAATCAAATTGATACCTATGCTTTGCGGCACGGCTTTTAAAAATAAAGGCGTTCAACCTATGTTGGATGCAGTGTGCGATTATCTTCCTTCCCCTCTTGACAGAGCGGCTTTTAAAGGAATAAATCCAGAAAATGGCGAGCCAGACCACAGAGAAGTTGACGATAAAGCTCCTTTTAGCGCTTTGGCTTTTAAGATTCAAGCAGACCCTTTTATAGGCAAGTTGACATATTTTAGAGTTTATTCAGGCACTCTTGAA
>JAISKX010000208.1 GCA_031260765.1 Endomicrobium sp.
GGCAAATCTGCCGCCGTCCAATGCCACCAAAGGTCTAAGGTCCGGCGGTATCACTGGGAGAACTGTGATTATCATCCATTCTGGTCTTGTATTTGACTTAAAAAATCCTTCAACGACTCGTAGCTTTCTTATAAGTCTTGCTCTTTCCGCATCGGATTTTGTCGTTTGTATTTTTTCATATATACTTTTAGATTCTTGTTCTAAATCAAGCTCTTCCAACAATTTTCTGACGGCTACAGCTCCTATATCCACTTTCAACTCATCGCCAAACCCGTTTTGGAATTTCTTAATGTCGCTTTCTTCAAGCAAAATAGAATGTTCGGGCTTTGCGAAATCTCTCATAAAAGGGATCTCATCTTTAGCGATTTCTATTCTTAAAAATCCTTCATAAGCCTTTAAAGCGTCGGCGCTCTTTCTTAACTCATTAAACGCTTTCTCTTTTTCAACATTGAAGAATTCCACTTTTATTTTTTTGTCCGACTTGGAGACGGACACATCTGTGACAGAATCTTTAATTGTTCCCGTAAAATTATCTTCAAGAATTTTCGCAATACTATTATAGCTGTCAACATCTAAATCATTGTATAAATAGATGCAATGAGACTTAAAATAGCATCTATAATACACCAAGCCATTAGCGATATTTTCATGAATCTTTTTTGCGATTTCATCAGATGTTAAATCTGACTTTGCGGCTTGATGTTTGACCAAAGTTTTGAGCTGTTTTACAACTTTTTTTGCATCCTCTTCCAAAACGACTTCTTCAACTATCATACCGTCAAGAATGCTTTTAAACTCTTCCCTGACAACGGGGCTGTTTATGCCGTATTTGAACAAATCAAACTCTTCTTCTTTTAAAAGAGTCCTTTTTTGAGCAAAAGAGGAAATTTTAGCATTGTCTTTTAACTCGTCTGTAACAACATATTTTGTATAGTAAATAACTTTTTCTAAATCAGAAATTTTCATATCAAGAAGTATTCCGATTCTTGAAGGCGGTTTTCTTACGAACCACAAATGCGCCACAGGAACAGCCAAATCTATATGCCCGAATCTTTCCCTTCTGACCTTAGACTCAGTGACTTCCACTCCGCATCTATCGCAGATTACGCCTTTATGCTTTATATATTTGTATTTTCCGCAATGGCATTCCCAATCCTTTATAGGGCCGAAAATTCTATCGCAAAACAACCCGTCTCTCTCAGGCTTAAAAGTTCTGTAATTTATAGTTTCGGGCTTTTTTACTTCGCCGTAAGACCATTCTCTAATCTGTTCAGGACTTGCCACCGTTACCTGCATAGCGTCAAAGTTAGAAAAATTTAGAGTGTTTCTCTTTTTTTGATTTTGAAAGTTTATTTTGCTCATTTATTTTTTACGCCTCTTATTTTGTCTTGTTTTTCTTTAAGAGCCTTATTGCTCAAAAGATCTACGCCTAAACCGAGCGCTTTTAATTCGCTCACCAACACTTTAAAGGATTCCGGAACTCCGGGCTCCGCTATTTCATCGCCTCTTACTATTGAATCATACATCTGAACCCTTCCCTCAACATCATCGGATTTAACAGTCAAGAATTCTTGCAGAATATGAGCCGCGCCATAACCTTCTATAGCCCAAACTTCCATTTCGCCAAATCTCTGACCGCCGAACTGAGCTTTTCCGCCTAAAGGCTGTCTTGTTATCAAAGAATAAGGTCCTGTTGACCTTGCGTGCATTTTATCTTCAACTAAATGATTGAGTTTCATAACATACATCACTCCGACAGTAACTTTTTCTATAAAAGGCTCTCCCGTTCTGCCGTCATAAAGAGTGATTTTGCAATCGTCTGTTGGAACGGCTTCTTCTATAAATTTATTAAGAGCTTCGTCTAACTCTTTTGCCTTTAAGCCTCTTGCTATCAAAGTTTTCTTTTTGTCTGAAATTATTTTATCTTTTGCTTTTCTGACATAATCTTTTATCTGCTCTTCGCTTGCTCCGTCAAATACGGGGGTTATCATTTGAGTGTTCAATTCTTTTGCCGCCCATCCAAGCATAACTTCAAGGAGCTGTCCTACATTCATACGAGAAGGAATAGCAAGAGGAGACAATACGCAATCCACAGGCGTCCCATCCGGAAGCCTCGGCATATCTTCAATAGGAAGTATTCTTGCGACTATGCCTTTATTCCCATGCCTTCCTGCGAGTTTATCGCCGACTTGAACTTTCATCTTAGCCGCTATATAAACTTTTACTATCTTATTTACTGAAACTGGAAGCTCATCGCCTTTTTTCAATCTCTCTTTATTTGTTTCATAATCTGTTTTTAATATTTTTTCTCTCGCTTCATAAAGAGCCTCTATTTTACCGCTATCGCTCTTATCGGCTTTTGTCAACTCTTCTTTTCTTTCTTTGCGCAATAAAACTTTTGCGGCTTCATAGACTTCTTTTACATCTTCTACTTTTCTGCTTTTATCTTTATCTGTAAGTTTTTCAAGTCTGACAAAAGTCCTAACGCCTATAACTTTTCCAGAAGTTCCGGGAGGCACTCTTAAAGAAGCGTCTTGAACATCTTCCGCTTTTTTGCCGAAAAGAACTCTTAACAATCTTTCTTCTGGGGTAGTTTGCTGCTCGCCTTTTGGGGCGGTTTTGCCTACTAAAATATCGCCTCTTTGAACCATTGAACCTATTTTTATAACGCCGTCTTCGTCAAGATTTAAAAGGTCTTCAGAACCCACATTTGGAATATCTTTTGTTATTTCTTCAGGTCTTCCTTTTGTCTCTCTGGCTTCAGTATCAAACTCTCTTATATGCACAGAAGTAAATTTATCATCTTTTATCAATCTTTCCGACAAAAGCATAGCGTCTTCAAAATTGTATCCATTCCAAGGCATAAAAGCGAGAAGAAGATTTTGTCCCAATGCAAGCTGTCCGTCTTTTGTGGCGGGACCATCGGCTATGATTTGTCCTTTTCTAACAATATCTCCAACTTTTACCAAAGGGCTCTGGTCTATACAAGTATCTTGATTTGAACGAGCATATTTCTTTAAATTATAAGTATCAATTTTACCTTCTTTAGAATAAACCATTATCTCATTGGCTGAAACTGCAACGACTTCTCCATCTGAATCTGAAACCACTACAACGCCTGAATCGCGGGCTATTTTTTCTTCAATACCTGTCGCGACCAAAGGGATTTCGGTATCTAATAAAGGAACGCCTTGCCTTTGCATATTACAACCCATAAGCGCTCTATTTGCATCGTCATGCTCTAAGAAAGGGATAAGACCTGCTGAAACCGATATAACCTGCATTGGCGAAATGTCCATATAATCAACTTTTACAGGAGGCTGAAACTCAAAATTCTCTCCCCTCCTTCCATGCACTGAATCAACTGAAATTTTGCCGCTCTTATCTAAAGGAGTATTAGCTTGAGCTACAAAATAAGCGTCTTCCCTATCGGCTGTCAAATATTCTATTTTATCGGTAGCAATACCGTTTTCAACTTTTTTATACGGGGTTTCTATCAAACCATATTGATTGATTCTTGCGAAAGTTGATAATGAAGTTATCAAACCAATATTTGGACCTTCGGGAGTTTCAATAGGACATACGCGCCCATAATGAGTATGATGAACATCACGGACTTCAAACCCAGCTCTTTTTCTGTTTAATCCGCCAGGCCCGAGAGCTGACAGCCTTCTTTTCATAGTGAGTTCAGCCAAAGGATTTATCTGATCCATAAATTGAGACAATTGCGAAGTTCCAAAAAACTTTCTTATTTGAGCGCTAAACTGAGTGATATTTGTAAGAGAACGAGGGGTCACATTATCCTTATCTTGATTATTCATGTGCTCTCTTATAAATCTCGCCATCTGAACAAGCCCCACCCTTATTTGATTTTCTAAAAGTTCTCCGACAGAACGAACGCGCCTATTGCCCAAATGGTCAATATCGTCAAGCCCAATCTTTACAACTTGTCCGTTTTCCTTAAATTCCGCCTCGCCATTATAAAGCATCAAGAAATATTTAAGAGTCACGACAACATCTTCAACCGTGAGAGTTCTTTTATTGTCGGCTGGCGCGGGCATATTAAAATTTTTAGCATAATAGTCAAAGAAAGGTCCGAGCTTTTTTAAAATTTTATATCTGCCTACTGTGGTTAAATCATATCTTCTTATAGATTTAAAGAGCAATTCATCCAAAAATTCCTGAGCTCTTTCCTGCATAATAAATTCTTGGGTCTTTATAACCCTATATATGTGATTGACTGCTTCTTTTTGACTTTTTATCGGGTCTTTCTTTAATGTCATTAAAACAGACGCGTCTTTTAAAACTGAAACAGAAGTATAACCGTTTGCTTGCAATTTTTTGATAGTTTCCTCTTTCAACTCTTTGCCGGCATCAACAATAATTTCTCCTGTTTCTTTATCATAAATATCGTCCGCAACATATTCATTAGCAAGCGATGAAGAAGCGGAATTATCAAGAGAAACTTCTTTTACATCTTTAAATAGATTGAGCATTTCCTCATCGGTCTTAATACCCAATGCCCTTAAAAATGTAGTGGCGTATATTTTTCTTTTACGGTCTATACGGACATATAAAATACCATTTTGGTCGAATTCAAATTCAACCCAAGCGCCTCTGTAAGGAATCATCCTTGCAAAATACAGCGGTTTGCCTAAGACAGTAACTCTTTTTTCTTCATCCTCTTCAAAAATAATGCCCGGAGAGCGGTGAATTTGGCTGACAACTACTCTTTCCGTCCCATTTATAATGAAAGTAGCGGTATCAGTCATCAAAGGAATATCGCCGAAATACACTTCTTGTTCGGACAATTCTTTGATTTTGCCTTCTTCATTCTTATACATCAGTCTCAATTTAACTCTTAAAGGAATAGCATAATTAGCGTCTCTTGCCACAGATTCTTCTATGGAATACTTAGGCTCGCCAAAGTCATAAGAAACATATTCCAATTTCAAACTCCCATCGGCGTTTTCCAAAGGAAATATATCCTGAAAAGCGGCTTCAAGCCCTTTAAACTTTCTTTTTTCGGGAGAAATATCTCTCTGCAAAAATTCATCAAAAGAATCTTTTTGCATTTTCAAAAGAAGCGGCGGGTCAATAGCCGCCGTAATTTTTCCAAAATTTATTTTTTCCATTTATTAAACCTATTTTAATATTATCAACAAAAAACCGCATAAATAAAATATATTGATATTTCTATATCAGTATATTTTCTATTTATTGATAGACTATTTTTTGCTCTACTTCAATTCAACAGTTGCGCCTGCTTCAACGAGTTTCTTTTTAAATCCTTCAGCATCGGCTTTCGGCACATTCTCTTTAACTGTTTTAGGAGCGCCTTCCACCAAATCCTTAGCCTCTTTAAGACCGAGGCTTGTTATTTCTCTGACAGCTTTAATAACATTGATTTTGTTTGCGCCGGCTGCAGTCAAAACAACTGTGAACTCATCTTTTTCTTCAGCCGCCGCAGGAGCCGCGCCAGCCGCAGGAGCCGCCGCTACAGCCACAGGGGCTGATGCAGATACTCCGAACTTCTCTTCCAAAGCTTTTACAAGCTCGGAAAGTTCAATCACTGTCAACTTTGAAATTGCTTCAATCAACTGATCTTTTGATAAATCTGCCATTTGAATATCCTCCACCTTATTTTCTGTTTATTTTTTACTTATATAAAACAAAAGCGCACAACGCCTATAACAGCACCTACGCCTTCACTTGTTTTTTGCTTGCCGCGTCTAAAACATTCAACAAACCTCTGATATTTGCCGCTAAAACATTTACAAAACCGCTTATTGGAGCATTCATACTGCCCAACATCTTGCCTATCAACACTTCTCTTGCAGGCAATGCCGAGAGCTTGCTAACTATATCTGCGTCAACAAATTTTCCATCCATAAACGCTTTTTTGATTTTCAATTTATCATGAGTTTTGGCAAAATCAACTATGATTTTTGCAGGAGAGACCACATCGTCGTTTTCAAACACAACGGCTGTAGGTCCTGTAAAAACATCGCCTGCTTCAATACCGAGCTCTTTAAAAGCAAGTTCGCTTAAAGTATTTTTAACAACGGCAAATTCGCTTTTATTAGGACGGAGCTTGTTTCTGAGTTCTGAAACCTCAATAACATTAAGCCCGCGATAATCGGCTAAAATCATACCTTTCATCGCTTTAAATTTGTCGGTTAATTTTTTTAATTCTGTTTGATTTTTTACACTTGGCATTTTATATCTCCTAACAATAAAAATACTTCTCCCGCAAGAGAGAAGTATAAAAATACAGGAAACTTTTATTCTTTTCGTCTCGGTAAGATTTTATTTTTAATGCCTCTTTAAGCGGCATCTTACTATCTTTGACTATTATATTTTTCTATTTTGCAACAGGCTTTACAACATATTTCTTTTCAAAGTTTTCATCGCTGCTAATCAAATACAATACAGTTCTTACTAATGCCCATATTCCCAATGCCCCAAGAATAAAAAACCCAACGAATACAAGACAAAGCAAATCAGCGACAAAAAATGTAATCAAAACTATCAATCCTTTTTTCGTATCGTTAAGATAGAAAAAATCAATTCCTAACGCGCCGAGAAAAAATGCTAAAACAGCGGCAACAATTTTGCTTTTCATAAAACTCTCCTTTTATTTAATCTTTCAACAGCGCGCGCAATCTTTAAACTTGCGCGCGCTTAGAATAAAATCCGGCGGCGACCTACTCTGCCGGGACCCTGCGGTCCAAGTACCATCGGCTCTGGCGGGCTTAACTTCCGTGTTCGGAATGAGAACGGGTGTGACACCGCCGAAATAACCACCGGAAAAAATGTTTTCAAAAACGAGCTGAAAACTTAATATTTAAGTAAGGTGAAACTATTTAGTAAATCATATTTGTTTGCGCATTCGCGCAAAAAAATTAGAAAATGCGACCAAGCCAAACGAGCAATTAGTATCAGTTAGCTCCATACATTACTGCACTTCCACTTCTGACCTATCAAACTTGTAGTCTACAAGCGCTCTTTAGGGAAACCT
>JAISKX010000252.1 GCA_031260765.1 Endomicrobium sp.
GTCGGTTTGTCTAATGATAAAGGGCAAATAAGACTGTCTGTGATTTCTTTCGGATACAAATACGGCATACCGCTCGACGCCGATATAGTCTATGATGTCAGATTTTTATCAAATCCCAACTATGTCGCGGGTTTACAATTTAAGACGGGCAAGGACAAAGCCGTCAAAGACTATATACTCAAACAAAAAAGTTTTAAAAAGTTTATCCAATCGTTTTGCAAAATAATAGAAGACTCTTTGCCGGGTTATATCAGTTCGGGGAAAAGTTATTTGACAATAGCCATAGGCTGCACAGGCGGACGGCATCGTTCTGTGTTTAGCGCTCAGGAAATAGCGAAATTTTTAATTTCAAAAAAGTATAAAGTAAATATAAATCACAGGGACATTTTACGCGGCAAACAATGAAAAAATTAAATATAACGGCTTTAGGCGGCGGCGCGGGTCTTTCCACTCTGCTTAGAGGCTTAAAAAAGTTTGATAATAATTTGACGGCTATAGTAAATGTCGCAGACGACGGCGGAAGTTCCGGAAAAATAAGAAATGAGCTCGGCGTCTTGCCGCCGGGCGATATAAGAAATTGTTTAACCGCTCTTTCTGAAGAAGAGAGTTTGATGTCAAAGCTCTTTCAATACCGATTTCCGCAAAAAGGTTCTCTGGCGGGACATTCTTTCGGCAATCTTTTTTTGACGGCAATGTCTGCAATATCGGGAGGTTTTGATAATGCTATTGCGGATTGCGCTCAGGTTTTGGCTATAAGAGGGAGAGTTTTGCCCGTCACTCTTTCCAATGTCGTCATTGAAGCCGAGCTTGAAGACGGACGGCAAATTGTGGGCGAAAGCAGAGTGTCCAAATCCGATAAAAAAATAGACAGAATTATTCTTTTTCCGTCAGACCCTCCAGCCGCGCCCGAAGTTTTAAAAGCTTTAAAAGAATCAGATGTCATAATTTTCGGTCCCGGCTCTCTTTATACTTCAGTCATAGTTAATTTTTTAGTAGACGGCGTCGTCGCCGCTATAAAATCGTCTAAGGCTTATAAAATATATATTGCAAATATAATGACTCAGCCCGGCGAGACAAGCGGATATTCTCTTTTAGACCACATAAACGCCGTAGAAAAACATTCTTATAAAGGCATTATAGACTGCGTTTTGGCAAATAGCGCGCCGATACCAAAAAAAATGTTTTTGAGATATAAAAAATTCGGCGCGCAGCAGGTTTTGATAGACAAAATAAAAGTTAAAAATATAGTTAAGAAAAATCTTTTCTCAGACGATTTATATGCCCGCCACGACAGCGATAAACTTGCAAAAGCCATAGACGGCATAATTAGGAGTTAAAAATGGTTAAAGTGATTATATCGGCGCACGGCAATTTGGCGCAGGAATTGTTAAATTCCGCTTCGTCTATAGCGGGCATTATGAATAATGTTTATGCTGTAAATATGTCGCCTAATGAGAGTTTGGAACAATTGCAAAAAAAGCTCAGCTCTTTTTTCAGCAATCCCAATGATAAAGATGGAACGATAGTTCTTGTTGATATGATAGGCGGGACGCCTTGCAATGCCTGCATTCCTATTTGTAAGGCATTCAATACTCAAGTTGTTTCAGGCGTAAATCTCCCTATGGTTTTGTCGGCTATGTTTAACAGCAAGACTATGAATGCTTCTGATTTAGCCGATAAAGTTTGCGCGGACGGGCAAAAAAGCATAAACAGCCTCAGAAAACTTTTGAAATTTTAAATAAACAACGGAGTTTATTATGACAATATCTATTGTAAGGATAGACGACAGGCTTATACATGGACAGATAATACAAGGCTGGCTAAAAAATGTGGATATTGACGCTCTTGCCGTCGCTTCAGACGCCGCTTCTAAAGATACTGTGTGGCAGACTCTTATGAGCATATCCGTCCCGGACAATATAAAACTTAAAGTAGCCTCCGTAGAAGATATAGCCGCCGCTGTTTTAAACGGCGATTTTGATAAAGACAAAACGATGCTTCTTGCCTCTTCTCCAAAAGATATTTTGTTTATATTAAAGAAAGGCGTTAAATTTAATTCAGTAAATGTCGGCGGAATGCACTACGGCGACGGGAAAAATGAAATCCTTTACAATATATACGCTGACGATGCGGATATAGCGGCTTTAAAAGAAATATCAAGCATGGGAATTTCTCTTGAAGGGCGGCTTCTTCCAGAAGATGAAAAAAACGATGTCGCCGCGGCAATCAAAAAATACGAGAGTAAATAAAATGGGGAAAATTAAATTTGTTTTTTGCGTTCACAATCATCAGCCGATAGGAAATTTCGGCTGGGTTTTTGATAATGCGTATAAAGCGGCTTATGAGCCTTTGCTGGATATTATGTCTAAACATCCTAAAATCAAGTGGTGTATGCACTCAAGCGGAATGCTTTGGGAATATTTCACAAAAGAAAGACCCAAATACATAAAACAAATTAAACATCTCATAAATATAGGCTCATTAGAGATTTTGTCGGGCGGGTATTATGAGCCTATATTGTCTGCAATCCCAGACAATGACAAAATCGGACAAATCAAAAAAATGAACTCTTATCTGCGCAATAAGTTCAATATACATTCTGTCAATGGAATGTGGATGGCGGAAAGAGTTTGGGAGCCGAGCCTTGCCAAACCCATAGCGCAAAGCGGTATAAAATACACAGTTTTAGACGACACTCATTTCGGTTCAAGCGGTATGGATATAGAAAAATTGGACGGCTATTATACTACCGAAGAGCAGGGCTTTGCCGTCAATGTTTTTCCAATAAGCAAGAGATTGCGCTATTTAATCCCTTATTGCAGCGTGGATGAATGTATAAATTATTTTAAATCCATACACAATCCCGATAAAGATACTGTAATCGTTTTTGCCGACGACGGAGAAAAGTTCGGCTTATGGTCTGGCAGCCAGAAATTGGTATATCAAGACGAATGGTTAGACAAGTTTTTTACCGCCATTGAAGAAAATTCCGACATTATAGAGACGGCTACATTCTCAGAAATCTTAGAAAGCGCAAAACCTTCGGGCAAAGTTTATCTTCCGTGCGCTTCTTATTTTGAAATGTCCAAATGGGTATTGCCGTCGGATATTCAAAAAGTTTTTGAAGCGGCTATTGAGAGACAAAAAGACGATGCTCAAACTCTGCTTTTTATGCGCGGCGGTTTTTGGAGAGGGTTTTTGAGCAAATATGAAGAAGCGGGCAATATGCGCAATAAAATGCTTTATATAAGCAAGAAAATAAACGCTTATATAGAAAACAAAAAAAATCTGTCCCAAGAAATTTTGGAATATCTTTATGCAGGACAATGCAATTGCGCTTATTGGCATGGGTCTTTCGGCGGTTTGTATTTTCCTCATCTAAGAAATGCCGTCTATAATATGCTCATAAGAGCCGAAGAGATTTATAATGAGTCCATTATCATAATGAATCAATGGACATGCAATGATATAAATTGCGATATGACGGACGAATATCTATATGAAAGCAAAAATCAAAACATTTATGTCAAAACAGAAGGCGGTTCTATTTTTGAATGGGACATTTTCAAAATAAAACGCAATTTCGCCGACACCCTTACAAGACGATATGAGCCTTATCACGAAATTCTAAAAAATAATCTCAACAATTTAATTTTATCGGATTTGCCCGAGTCTCAAGACCCGTCCAATTCATATAAAATCAAAACGAGAGAATTCGGACTTGAAAAATTCCTCGTCTATGACAAATATCAAAGGAGTTCTCTATTAGACCATTTCTTTGACGCAAATATAAAAAGAGAAGATTTTGAGTTTGCTGATTTTGCAGAAAAAGGCGATTTTATAAATTCTCAATACAGCGCTGAAAGCAAAGGCGCAAAAATCACTCTTTATAGAGACGGCAAAGCGGGCGGCGCAGATTTTAGCGTAAAGAAAACCATAATTCCTAAAAATGACGGATATTGCGTTGAATATCAAGTCAAAAATATCTCGTCTAAAAAAACCGATATATGTTTTTCGCCCGAACAAGTTTTCGCTTTTTCTTGCAGAACGGACAGTGATATTGTTGACGCAAAGAATGTTAATTCTTGGACTCGTTTTGACGAAAATCTCGGCGCGGGCATAGAGGTGAAATTTTCAAAATCTTGCGATTTGTTTTCCTGCCCCATAGAAACAGTCGCTTATTCGGAAGGCGTATTTGAAAGGATTTTTCAAGGAACTGCTTTAATCCCTTTGTTTAAAGCCTCTTTAAAACCCTCAGAGTCTTTAGAGTTTTCCTTTGAGACTATAATAAAATTATGATAACTCAACATTTAATCATTGCGGCAATGCTTGCCGCCGTATTTAGCTGCGACACAGTCGCTTTTGGTCAGTTTATGTTGTCAAGACCTGTGTTTTGCGCCCCAATATTTGCTTATTTGACAGGCGATATAGGCATGGGATTGTGGATAGGAATGATAGTTGAGCTGATTTGGATAAATGCCGTTCCCATGGGCGCGGCTCTGCCGACTGACATATCTGTTATCGCTATTTTGCCTGTGTTTTGGACAGCCCAACATTTTCCTCATATAAGAGAAGCTGCGGTCTTTGGTTTATTATTGGCAATCCCTTTTTCTTATTTTTGCAAAGAGATTGATATAGCCGGACGCAAAATCAATACAAAAATTATGCGCTGGGCGCAAAAAGGTTTATATGAATACAAGGAATCCAGAATAGATATAGCGGTTTTTGCTGGTCTGGCTTTGTTCTTTTTTAAATTTTTTGTTTTTTATCTCATAGCTATGTTTTTAGGCGGGATTTTATTTAATCTAATTTTTGCATTGTTTCCAGAATCTGTAACCGCAGGGTTTAAAAAAGCTTGGTATATTCTGCCTATTTTAGGTTTCGGCTGCGCGATTTATCATTTTATGGACATAAAGTTTTTATTTGCGAGGAAATAATATGAAAAAACTTTATATAAGAATGTTTATACGGTCGTTTTTTTTACAGAGTTTATGGAATTATGAGAGAATGCAAAATATGGGTTTTCTCTTTGTTATAAAACCTTTCATAGATTCATTTTATAAGGACAAAGAGGATAGGAAAAACGCATTTTTAAGGCATTGCGAACATTTTAATACTCATCCTTATATGGCAAATATAATAATTCCGCTATGCGCCAATGCTGAAAAATCTCTGCGCAATGGAAATAGCCGGGCATTAGACGAAATTCACTTTTATAAGACGGCTATGGCGGGCTCTCTTGCAGCCGTCGGGGATTCTTTCTTTTGGGGCGCTTTTAGAACTTGTTCCGCTCTTATCAGCATAGCGATTACTATAGTAGCCGTTCTCATAGGGCATTCGCGGTCGCCTTTAAATCTCATAATTCCTTTTGTTTTTTTATTTATTTTCAACGCTTTTCATTTGCCTATAAGGGCGTGGTTTTTATTCATAGGGTTTTCAGTCAAAGAGACAAGCATAAAACTTATATCAAAACTTCAGTTTAAATTTTTGCTTCGTTTAATGAAGATTTTCGCTTCTTTGTTCACAATAGTTTTGAGCGCTTTTTATGCAGCTTATTTTAAAGGCAGTATTATTTCTTTAGGGTCTCCGATTTTTGACATTATAGCCGCGGCTTTTTTGTTTTTCGCAGCTATTCTTTTGGGCAGATGCGCCCCTATAATAAAGTTATACGGTTTTACGGCTATTGCCGTCTTAATTTCTTTGGCGGGATTTTAATATGCAAGAAAAAACATTTATAATCAAATTCAAAAAAGGTTTGCACGCAAGACCTGCGGCGGAACTTGTAACTTTTTTAGGCAAATATCAATCCAATGTCAAAATAATAAAAGACGATTTTGAGATTGACGCAAAAAGCATTATGGGCGTTTTAACTCTCGCGGCGGCTTGCGGAACAGACTTGAAATTCATAGTTGACGGTTCAGATGAAAACGCCGTTTTAATTCAAATTGAGAATTTTTTAAATTCGGGCAAAGAATATGATTAAGGAAATGTCAATTAGCATATTAAGAGGAATTTTATGACAGAAAAAAAACAAGAGATTGTATATCAGGGCGTAGCCGTATCAAGCGGTATTGTCAGCGGCAAAGTTTTTTTGCTTGCAGAGCAAAATTTTGTCCCGCTACATAAAGAAGTCCCGCCTGATTTGCGCAAAAAAGAGTTAGACCGCTTAAAAAAAGCTATAGCTCAAACGCGCGCAGACATAAAAACAACTTCTCTTAAAATTGACGAAATGCTCGGAACGAATTATGCCAAAATCGCCGATGTCCAACTTTTGATTTTAGACGACCCCATAATGAGAAAAGACATAATCTCTATGATAGAAAACGGAGACAATGCCGAAAATGCCGTCTATAAAGCGAGCGATAAAATCAACCGCTCTTTTGAAACCATAGGGGACGAATATTTTAAAGAGAGGCGTTTTGATATACAAGATGTAAGCAAAAGATTGATTGAAAATCTATTGGGCGGCACAAAACAATCTCTTGCCAACATAGAAAGAGATTCAATAGTGGTAGCCCATAATCTTACCCCTGCCGACACAGTTTCAATAAGGGAAAAATTCATCAAAGGCTTTGCGACGGATATCGGAGGCAAAACATCTCATACAGCCATTATAGCGCAAGGTTTTGAAATTCCCGCAGTCGTCGGATTAAAAAATCTTTCCCGCGCCGTAAAGAGCGGAGACGATATTATCATAGACGGAAATAAAGGCATAGTCATTATAAATCCAAGCGCTCAGACCATATCGGTTTATGAAAAAGAATTTGACATTTGGTTTGCCGAACATCAAGAGCTTGAAAAATTAAAAGATTTGCCCGCTCAAACTCTTGACGGCGTTCAAATAAAGCTGCTTGCAAATATAGATAATCCCGACGAGACGGAATATGCTTTAAAAAACGGCGCTTTGGGAATCGGACTTTATAGAACGGAATTTATGTATTTCAACCGCGTTCAAGTCCCTACGGAAGAAGAGCATTTTGAAAATTATAAAAAGACTGCTCAAAGAATGTCGCCTTTTGAGACAGTCATAAGGACTATAGATTTAGGCGGCGACAAACTCTCAAAGCTCGGTTTTTTAAATATAGACGAAGAAAGCAATCCATTTATGGGTCTTAGGGCTATTCGTTTATGTTTTAAATATCCCGACATATTTTTACAGCAATTGAGAGGGATTTTAAGAGCTTCCGCTTTTGCGAAAATCAAAATCATGTATCCGATGATATCGGGGCTGCAGGAATTGAGAATGGCGAATGCATTATTGCAAAGAGCCAAAGATGATTTAAGAAAAGAAAAAATAGATTTTGACGGCGATATAGAAGTAGGCGCTATGATAGAAGTCCCGTCGGCTGCTATAATCACAGACATTTTGGCTAAAGAATTGGATTTTGTTTCAATAGGCACAAATGATTTAATCCAATACACTCTTGCCGTAGATAGAGTCAATGAAACAGTCGCCGAACTCTATGAGCCTTTGCATCCCGCAATCTTGCGGCTCCTTAAAAAAATAATTGACGACGCCCACAGAGCGGGCATAAAAGCCGCTATGTGCGGAGAAATGGCGGGCGACCCAAAATACGCTTCAATTCTATTGGGTTTTGGTTTAGACGAGTTCAGCGTATCGTCAGCCCAAGCGCCTAAAATCAAAAGAGCAATAAGAAATATAAAGATGAGCTCCGCCAAACTCTTATCTCAAGAAATCTTAAAAATCGACGACATAAAAGAAATAGAAAAACTATTAAATTAAATCTGCCCCCCTTGCGGGGGAAGTCCGCCTGAAAGGCGGCAAGGGGGGTGGGCGAAGCCGCCCTTGTCCTTAACTAAGAGGAAAAATGTCCAATATAAGAAATTTTTGCATCATAGCCCACATAGACCACGGCAAAAGCACTTTGGCTGACAGATTGCTTGAATATTGCGGAACAATCTCTAAAAGAGAGATGAAAGAACAAATTCTTGACGCTATGGAATTGGAAAGAGAAAGAGGCATAACAATCAAAGCCAAAGCCGTCAGAATGAATTATAAAGCCGCCGACGGGCAAGAATATATTTTAAATCTCATAGACACTCCCGGTCATGTGGATTTTACCTATGAAGTTTCAAGGGCTCTTGCCGCTTGCGAAGGCGCTCTTTTGGTGATAGACGCTACGCAAGGCGTAGAGGCGCAAACTCTCGCCAATACCATGCTTGCTAAAAATGCAAATCTTAAAATCATCCCCATAATAAATAAAATAGACCTCCCGACAGCCGATGTTGACGGCGCTTATGAACAGATGAAAGAAGGGCTTGAAGTTGACGCCGTTCCCATACTTGCAAGCGCAAAAGAAGGCATAGGCATAAATGAAATAATAGACAGCATTGTTGAAAATATTCCGAGCGCAAAAATAGATACTGACTCTCCGCTATCCGCTTTGATTTTTGATTCTTTTTACGATTCATACCGCGGCGTAGTGGTTATAGTCAGAGTTTTTGAAGGGAAAATCAAAAAAGGAATGAAAATAAAACTCATAGCAAGCGCCGCCGAATACGAAGTGATTGAAACGGGATATATGAAATTAAAAACCATAGAAGCCGATGTTTTATCGTCGGGGGAAGTGGGATATGTGGTTGCAGGCATAAAAGATATCAGAGATATAAAAATCGGAGACACAATTACAGAGAGCGCCCGCCCTACTCAGAGACCTCATTTAGGCTATAAAGAAATTCATCCTTTTGTTTTTGCAGGACTTTATCCTTTTGCGGCGTCAGATTACGACAGTTTAAAAAGCGCATTAGAGAAATTGCGGCTTTCGGATTCCTCTCTTGCTTATTTTCCAGAAACTTCCGTAGCATTAGGTTTTGGTTTTAGATGCGGTTTTCTCGGCTCATTACATCTTGAAATAGTAAAAGAGAGATTGGAGAGAGAGTTTAATCTAAACCTTTTAGTCACTTCTCCCAATGTGGTATATAAAGTCAAATCAAAAAATCAGTTTTCCATAATAGACAATCCCGCCAAATTTCCAAATTATGCAGACATTGAAGAAATCTGGGAACCTTTTGTAGAAGCCTCAATAATATGTCCGTCGGATTATATGGGCGCTCTTCTTGAACTATGTCAAAAGAGGAGAGGCAGACAGATTTTGATGAAATATCTAAATGCGAAAATAGTAATTTTAAAATATCAATTTCCTCTTGCCGAAATCATAGTGGGTTTTTACGATGCTTTAAAATCCGTTTCAAAAGGGTATGCCTCTTTTGATTATGTCCACATAGAGCCTCAAATCGGCGACCTTGTCCGTCTTGAGATAATGTTAAATGGAGAAGTAGTAGACGCTTTTTCAATCATAATACATAGAGACAAAGCGCAAAACGCGGGACATTATCTAACAGAAAAGTTAAGAAGCATCATTCCGCGCCACATGTTTGAAATCCCCATACAAGCCAAAGTCAATAATAAAATCATAGCGCGCGAAACCATATCGGCAATGCGCAAAGATGTTCTTGCCAAATGTTATGGCGGCGATATAACAAGAAAGCGCAAACTTCTTGAAAAACAAAAAGAAGGCAAACGCAAAATGCGCCAATTCGGCAGAGTAGAAATCCCCCCCGAAGCCTTCGTAGCAATGCTAAAAATCGAAGAATAAAATTCATTCAAAAATCAATTTGTTTCCGAGGGCGATTTTGATATAATCCGCTCATTCCAAAATTCAAAATAGAAGGCAATATGGCTACAAGTTCAATAGAGAGTGAGTTTGTAATAAAAGATGCAATAGCGGCAAAAAGATTGATAGCGGCTATGGAATATGCAGATAAACATCCATCAAAAATTAAACCTTATACTACAAATATAGCCATAATATGCATAAATTTTATAAATAGGAAGATGATATAAATGTTTCTTATCAATGTCATTCTTAATCAAATGAAAAAACTCCTATACATCAAAATAGCTTCAAAAATCAATGCAAAAATGCTTTTGATAGCGTTTATATTGGCATTTGGCGGCGTTCAATTATTTGCCGCCAGATATGCAGAAGTATTAAGCAATCCAAGTTACACTTTCTCATCTAATGGAACATTTAGCGGCTATTATGCGGCATCTGCTGATGGCGGTTTTATACGGGCTGATAATTCTACTGTATATATTAATCCGACGAATGTAACTTTTTCTAATAATTCAGCGCATAATGGCGGGGTATTTTATTTTACGAATTCCAAAGGGTTTTTTAGTGGGAACAGTATTTCTTTTTTAAACAACTCAGCTACTTTGGGAGGCGGTGTGGGCGCTCCATCTGGCGGCGCTATATTTGCTACTGTAAATTCTTCTGTTGTATTTAATACAAACAATATTGTTTTTCGGGGAAATGTTGCAACTCAAGATGGTCCTGCTGTGTTTTCAAGGGATAATGCCTATGTTGGGTTTGGAACGCCTAATGGAACAGTTCTTATGGATAGTCATAATGGAGGCTTTGGCGGCGCTATATATACTTGGACTGCTACTATAGACTTTTATGGGGCAGGATTGGTTGTCACTATATCTAATAACAGAGCAATCAATGAAGCCGGGGCGATATTTGCTACAAGAGGAGGCGGGGGAATTAAATTTAGAAATGGCACGGTAAATTTGAATAATAATTATGCAGGCGGAAGCGGCGATACCAACGGCGGCGGGGCAATGTCTATATATGATGAGATTGGCGCTACCGCTACTTTATTTGAAAATGAAATAGTAAATTTCACCAGCAATTCTGCGCTTAATTTCGGCGGAGTGATAT
>JAISKX010000001.1 GCA_031260765.1 Endomicrobium sp.
GCGCCCCCTCAACCCCCTGCCCAAAGGCAAATAAGAAAAAGAGGGCTAAAAGGAGAGGCTTGGCGAAACAACGGAGATTGCGGGTCAAGCCCGCAATGACGGAGCAAAAGCAATATCTGAGCGTCTTGTCCGCCTCCCCGCCTCCCCGCCTCCCCGCCTTCGCTTCCGCTACGGCGTGGTAAACCGCTTCGCTACGGCGTGGTAACCCGCTAAAGATACGGCGCGATACTTTCAGTATTTTATTTTTCATTTTGAACCTTTACTTTAGATTCTGTTAATTGCATATTAACCAACTTTCTTAAATCTTGCGCATTAGGCAAATACAACTGATACTTGGAAACAAAAATTTTATTTGACAAACCGCCTATCGCATATTTAACTAAAAATTCATGCTTGTCAGCCGCTATTATAATTCCGACAGGGGCATTATCTCCTGATGTATTTTCTTCTTCCTTGAAATAATTCAAATACATATTCATCTGCCCTATGTCTTGATGTTTAACCTTTCTCGCCTTTAAATCTATTAAAACAAAACATTTCAAAATTGTGTGATAAAATACCAAATCAACAAAATAATGCTTGTTGTCAATTGTAATACTAAACTGCCGCCCTATGAATGCAAACCCCTTGCCCAACTCTAAAAGAAAATGCTGCATATTATCCGCTAATTTTCTCTCTAAAGTTTTCTCTTTAATAATTTTATTCTTTGAAATCCCAAGAAAATTAAAGATATACGGGTCTTTTATTATATCCTCCGGGCGATTTATCTCCTGCCCTTTTTTAGCAAGAGCCAATATATCTTTTTTATCTTTGCTTAAAGCAAGTCTTTGAAATAATGCCGTATCAACTTGATGTTTAAGTTCCCTAAAACTCCAATTTTCGTTTATGGACTGTTTTTCATAAAATTGTCTTGCTAAGTTGTCGGAGACTGTCAATAATTCTGCATAATGACTCCAACTTAATTTTCCAGACAGTGTCTGGAAAATCGGGTATTTAATATAAAACTGCCTGCATAAATATATTGAACTTTTACTAAACCCTTTGCCATAACGAATTCTCAAATCTTTTGTAATGCTCATTAGCAAAGAACTTCCATAATCTGCCTTATCTTTACCATGTTGTTCAAATTCAACAATATATCTGCCTATTTCCCAATTCGCTTTAATCAATTCAAAATTTATAGCCTTAAAAGCATTCGCTTGCGCCCTTTGAATAGTAAGCGCAATATTATCAATGAGTTTATTATAACCTGTCAGATTTTCTTTATTGCCATGAGGATTACTGCCTATATATAATTTTTTCATTTTACCGCCTCAACACTTTGCCCAAAGGCAAATAAGAAAAGAAAGGTTAACAGGAGAGGCTTAGCGAAACAACGGAGATTGCGAGTCAAGCCCGCAATGACAGAGCAAAAGCCAAAGGAACATCTGAGCGTCTTGTCCGCCTTCCCGCCTCCCCGCCTTCCCGCCTTCGCTTCCGCTACGGCGTGGTAAACCGCTTCGCTACGGCGCGGTAAACCGCTAAAGATACGGCGCGACCCTGCGGGCTTTGCGATTGAAAAAAACGAAAAACCTATATTTGCAAAAAGCGCAAATATAGGTTTTTTGATTGTGATTGATTTTATTGAAAATAATGAAAAATGAAAATCGCAAAAATATGATATTGTAAATATAATTGATTTTTTAATGCGTTTTAGAAATGCAAAATTTGACTTTTTACTTTTTTGTGTTTCTACGCAACTATATGGCGTATGGCGTATGGCGTATGGCGTATGGCGTATGGCGTATGGCGTATGGCGTATGGCGTATGTCCGCCTTCGCTAAAGCTACGGCGTGACTTGCAGCGTTGGTCACACGCGCAAAGACTATTTTGATTTGACATTGAACTTCGTTCATTTTGTTTTTCCATTTTTATTTATCAATACGACATTCATATTTATTTGATTTTAACCACCTGCCCATATACTTTAATTATAATTCTTGGCTTTCTTAATTTCTTCAATTGAAAGTCCTGTCCACTGATTTATCTGCTCATCAGAAAGCCCCTGCGATTTCATCTTTTTTGCAATCTCAAGACTTCTTTCAAGTTTGATTGTAAAATCATAATTCAATTATAGCCTCATTATTCTTTTGTAAAATTTCATTTAGCAAAGACAAAGAATAATATCTCCTATTGTCTATCAACTTGATAAATATGGGACGAAGTTCTGAAATTAATCTTTTCTCTTTGGCTTTAATCAATACCGCCAAAGTTCCTATACAAGAAATAGAAAGCGATTGCGCTATTATCCGCGCCCGTTTATCATCAATCTACAGCATCTAAATTTTTTAAATCCGATTCAATATCTGCAAAATTCAAACAAGAAATAGGTAATTTATTGTCTGCCAAATATAATTCAAATCTATTCCTTGTAAGACCAGCAAATTCTGCAGCCTTACCGATTGTCAACCGAGACTGCAAATAAAATTTGACTGCTAAATATTGTTTGATTTCACTTTGTAAATCTGTATGAATGCCGCTAAAAACACTGGCAAATTCTTGAGGAATACTGACAACTACATTGCTCGTTTGATTTATTTGGACGCTATTCATAATATCCTCCTATTATGTTTTTTTAAATTGATACATAAAAATCAATACGTTTTGGGTTTGGACGGCGCGACCATTCGGGTTTGTTTGGATTGGCGGGATTATACTTAAAAGATTTAAAAAAGACAAATAAAAATCAATGCGTTTTGGGGTTTTGGGACAGACGCGAAAGAAAGGCGGATTGTATTGGGCTGAATTTTTTTTGTCTATATATAATTTTTTCATTTTACCACCTTAACACTTTGTCCAAAGGCAAATAAGAAAAAGAGGACTAAAAGGAGAGGCTTAAAAAAGATAGAAAAGAGGAAAGAGAAAAGTGAAAAGACGACAAAA
>JAISKX010000037.1 GCA_031260765.1 Endomicrobium sp.
CTGCAGGTATAAAAATAATAGACAATATTGCTGCAAATATCCCGATAATCACAGGCAAAAAGGTTTTTGTTTTTTTTATTTGTTCTATTAACAGAACGGCAAAAAGAGCTGTGAGAGCAAAATCAACGCCTTCAAAGGAAATCGGTATGAAAGATACTGCCAAAGCTCCCAAAATACTGCCCAGAATCCAATAAATATGATTAAACATTGAGATTAAGCCGTAAAAAGTCCCGCTTTTCATCCCTTGCGGGCGAGTGACAGTCGTCAGCAAAGCATAGGTTTCATCGGTTAAAGCAAAAATAATATAGGGTTTCCATTTGCCTGTCTCTTTGAAAGGCTCAATCAAGGGTAGTCCATATACTATGTGGCGGATATTTAAAAGGGCTTCAGCTATCAAAATCTCAGTAAGACCCGCTCCTGCTGCAAATAAACCTACAGCCATATACTGTCCCGCGCCGGCATATATAAAAATGCTCATCAAAGGCACAAGCCAAAAGGGATAGCCTGCCGCAATCATCATAATTCCAAAAGGCATACCGATAGCAATATATCCAAAAAAGACAGGTAAAGTGATTTTTATTATTTCTATTATTTGTTTTGGCATAAAGCGATTATATAATATATAATGCGCTAACGGCATTATTATAGGGCAAATAATTGAAGTAAGGAGAAAAACGCCTATGAAAATCAAGGAATTTTTGGATTTGCAACAGGTTGAATTTTTTGGCGATGACAATGATGAAATTTTGGGAATTTCTTATGATTCCCGCCAAATAGGCGCTGGTTTTGCTTTTTTTGCTTTAAATGGACATTTTACAGATGGCAAAAATTTTATATATCAAGCTGTGGAAAAAGGCGCAAAACTCATAATTTCAGACAAAAAGCAGGATATTGACATTTCTCAAATAGTGGTTAAAGATGTTTTTGCCTTTATGTCTCCTTTTAGCGCTAAATTTTACCGCAATCCGGATAAAGAACTCACAATAATAGCCGTCACAGGCACTAATGGCAAGACGAGCATTACATATATGGTAGAACATATTCTATATTCGGCAGAAAAAAAGTGCGGGGTGATAGGCACTATCAATTATAGATATGCCGATAAAACAATAGAAGCAAGCAATACAACCCCTCAATCCGCAGACCTATATAAGATTATGAGAGAGATGGCAGACAGCGGCGTCCAATATCTCATTATGGAAGTGTCTTCTCACTCTTTAGCTTTAGGCAGAGTGAACGGCATAGAATTTGATATTGCCGCTTTTACAAATCTCACTCAAGACCATTTGGACTTTCATAAAGATATGGAGAGTTATTTTGAGGCAAAAGCCAGTTTATTTAAGAATCTGGGGCTGATAAATGATAAGAAAAACAAAAAATATGCCGTCCTTAATACAGATGACCATTATGGCAAAAGACTTTCAAAAATCAATGCGAATATAGAAATAAAAACCTATGCTGTAAATGAGACGCGAGCCGATTTTAAAGCGGAAAATATCAATATAAATAAAAGCGGCTCTTCTTTTGATTTGAGTCTTGGGCAAGATAAATTTCATATCAATATAGAAAATATAGGTTTGCACAATATATATAATGTTTTGGCGGCTATCGGTATAAGCTCTTGCTGCGGTATAGCTACTGAAAATATAATAGACGCTTTGCAAAAAGCGAAAGCTGCTCCGGGACGGCTTGAAAAAGTCAATACAAAAGCTTTAGGTTTTGAAGTTCTTGTTGACTATGCTCATACAGATGATGCTTTAAAAAATGTTTTATCCGCATTAAAGCAAGTCAAACACAATAGAATTTTAACTGTTTTCGGCTGCGGCGGGGATAGGGACAGAACAAAACGCCCCATTATGGGCAAAACTGCCGTAGAAATGAGCGATTTTGTCTTTGTCACAAGCGATAATCCCAGAACAGAAGATGCCAATCTCATAATTTTGGATATAGAATTAGGCATAAAGCGCTCAGGCTTAAACAATTATAAAGTGATTCCAGATAGAGAGACTGCCATAAAAGAGGCTGTAATGAGCGCAGATAAAGATGATATTATCCTTATTGCAGGCAAAGGGCATGAAAACTATCAGATTTTGGGAACAAAAAAAATCCATTTTGACGATAGAGAAATAGCGGCAAAATATATTGAAGTAAAGGAAAAAGCGCTAATAGACAAAAAAAACTTAGGACAAAAGGAGTTTAAATTTTAAATGGAAGGTTTTTATATAAAAGATTTGGTCAAATCCACAGGCGGACGGCTCATCTCAGGCAATCCCAATTTGCCAATCACAAATATATCTATTGATTCAAGAACAATCAAAAAAGGCGATTTTTTCTTTGCTATCAAAGGCGAAAACTTTGATGGACACAGTTTTATCCCGCAAATTATAGAGTTAGGCGCGGCGGGGATAGTTGTTTCAAACCCTGTCAATATCTCAAAAGATATAGCCGTGATAGAAGTTGCAGATACAATATCCGCTTTGGGAGAGGCTGCAAAAGCATATAGAGACAGTTTTAAAAGTTTAAAAGTAGCGGCTATAACAGGCTCAAATGCCAAAACCACTACAAAAGAAATATTGTTTTCCATTTTAAACAGAAAAGCAAAAACCCTTGCAAATAAAGGCAATTTTAACAATAGAATAGGTCTTCCTCTTTCAATTTTTGAGCTCAACTCATCTTATAAATATGCAGTTTTAGAAATCGGCTCTTCAATTTTCGGCGAGATAGACATTTTGGCAAATATACTCTCCCCCAATGCCGCAACAATCACAAATATAGGCTATTCCCACCTTGAAACCTTTGAAACTCCTGAGGGCGTATTTAAAGAGAAAAAAAACATTTTCAAATATCTTGCCAAAGACGGTTTTATAGCGCTAAATATAGATGATGAATATTTGAAAACAATAGCCCAACGCCGTCATTGCGGGCTTGACCCGCAATCTCCAACAATAAAACTAATTGATTTTTCAATGCGAAATAAGGCAAGCGTTTATGCGGATAATATAATAATCAGCAAAGACGGTATTGCTTTTATACTATATATAGGCGCTGATTCAATACAAATCAATTCAACTCAAAAAGGGGAAACTTTTATAAAAAATGCCCTCTGCGCCGGCGCCATAGCAAGCGGTTTTGGCTTTTCAATATATGATATTAAGGCAGGCATAGAAAATTTTACTCCTCCCAAAATGCGTATGGAAATCACAACTCTAAAAAACGGCGCAATAATAATCAATGACGCTTACAATGCAAACCCTTCATCAATGCGAGAGGCAATAAAAACAATTTGCGATACATACACAGGCAAAGACATAATTCTAATATTAGGCGATATGTTAGAACTCGGCGCCGATTCCCCAAAATATCACAAGGAATTGGGCGAATTTATCAGCAAACAAAAAATAAAAGCGGCATATCTTGCTGGAAAAGATATGTCCAATGCCGCAGAAAGCCTAAAAGGACAAAATGCATTCTATGCCCCAACTGCTCAAGATTTGTCAGAGGATTTAAAAAATCTGTCCATAACTTCCAATACAGTAATTTTAGTCAAAGGCTCTCGCGGAATAAAAATGGAAACGACAATTGCAATGATAAACAATATTTAACGGCGGCTATCATTTATTTTGAAATAATCTATAAAATTGATAAAATCCGTTTGTCAATCATATATAGGCAGTTATAAATAATTGCGTTGGCTCAGCTGACGCAATTATTTTTATTGAAGTAGTTAAATCTAATAAAAAAGGAAAAAGAATGTTTTATTATTTGTTCTATGAATGTTTGAGAGATGTTTGGACGCCTTTTAATGTGTTTCAATATATCACATTTAGAGCAGGCGGGGCGGTTTTGACGAGCCTTTTGATTTGCCTGATTTGCGGCGGATATTTCATTAAAAAATTGAAAGAATTTAAAATCAATCAAATGATAAGAAATGACGGACCTCAAACTCATCAAGTAAAAGCAGGCACGCCGACTATGGGCGGATTGCTTATTCTTATTTCAATACTGTTCTCTGCTCTTTTGTGGGCGCGTTTGGACAATGTTTTTATCCTTATGCTTTTGGTCGGGACTTTATATTTGGGTTTTTTGGGTTTTATGGACGATTATTTAAAACTCGTCAAAAAAAATTCAAAAGGCATCTGCGCTAAGACTAAACTTTTTTGGCAAACTCTTTTTGCGGTGTTGATAGCTGTTGCTCTCTATTTTATGCCTCCCAGCCCGGAATATTTGACAAAAATCAATATCCCGTATCTCAAAGAAGTTTTTATAGACTTATCTTATTTCTATTTCATTTTTATAATCATTGAAATAGTCGGCAGCTCAAATGCCGTAAATCTCACAGACGGTTTGGACGGTCTTGCTATAGTGTGCATAGTGATTGCGGCTTTTGCTCTTGCTGTATTTGCTTATTTGGCGGGGCATATAAATATATCGGGATATTTAAAAATAGTCTATGTAGTAGGCGCGGGGGAAATCACAGTTTTTCTTTTTGCTATTGTCGGAGCCGGGCTTGGCTTTTTGTGGTTTAACGCTCATCCCGCTGAAATTTTTATGGGAGATACGGGGAGTTTGTTTTTGGGCGGCATAATTGGAATGGCGGCTATTTTTATAAAACAGGAATTGATTCTTGTGCTGCTTGGCGGAATTTTTGTAGCGGAGGCTTTGTCTGTTTTAATACAAGTCAGCGTTTTTAAGAGGACAAAGAAAAGAGTGTTTTTGATGGCGCCGCTTCATCATCATTTTGAATTAAAAGGATTACAAGAGACTAAAGTTGTAATCAGATTTTGGATTGTCGGCATAATTCTTGCCATATTATCTTTTGCTTCGCTTAAATTGAGGTAATCAAATATGACAAAAAGAGCGGCAGTCTTAGGTCTAGGCAAAAGCGGCGTGTCTGCGGCAAATCTTGCGGCGAAACTCAAATACAAAGTTTTTGCAAGCGATAGCGAAAAGAAAAGGAAGATTCAAAATCTCTCATCGGCTGTTTCTGTTGAGTTTGACGGACATACTGACAGAGTTTTAGATAATGACATAATAATTAAAAGTCCGGGCATTCACAGCGATATACCTATCTTAAAGAAAGCCGCAATAAAAAAAATCCCTATAATTAGCGAATTAAAATTTGCCTTAAACAATTCCAAATACAAAAAAATCATAGCAATCACAGGCACAAACGGCAAAACCACTACCACAGATTTAATATCAAAAATCGTAAAAGCTCATTTTAAAGATTCAATAGTATGCGGAAATATTGGTTTTCCTCTATCAGACAAAGCCTTAAAAACCACAAAAAACACAATCATATCTATGGAATTATCAAGTTATCAACTTGAAGACACTCCAGATTTTCATCCCGATATATCTGTTTTGCTAAATATTACCCCAGACCACATAGAGCATCACAAATCTATGGCAAATTATATCAAGGCGAAACAAAATATATTAAATAATCAAACAAAAAATGATTTTGCCATTATAAATTATGAAAACACTTTATGCAGAAAGCTCTCTGCCGCCGCAAAAGCAAAAAAAATCTTTTTTAGCAAAAAGCCGCTTAAAAACGGAGTGTATTATAACAATGGCTCTTTTGTGTTTGCTTTTGGCGGAAAAACAAATCAAATCAATCCAAAAATAAATATAGTCGGGCTTCACAATATAGAAAATATCTTAGCCGCCTGCGCCGCTTGTTTTTGCGCCGGCATTCCATTAAAAACGATAGAAAAAACAATATCTTCATATAAAGGAGCAGCCCACAGAATAGAATTTGTCAAAACAATAGGCGGCGTTGATTATTATAATGATTCCAAGTCAACCACAGTTGACTCTACAAGAGCGGCTCTTGAATCTTTCCAAAACAATATAGTTCTAATTTTGGGCGGTCTTGACAAAGGGTTTTCTTATACGCCCATCAAAAAACTCATTCAACAAAAGGTAAAAGCCTTGCTTTTAATCGGCTCAGCCGCAAACAAAATCAAAAAAGATTTAAAAGGCTCAAGTCCGATTTATGATTGTTTCAATATTAAAAAAGCCTTGCAAAAAGCAAAAGCTATATCAGAATCAGGCGATACAGTCCTATTTTCTCCCGCCTGCGCATCTTTTGACCAATTCAAAAACTTTGAGGAGCGCGGGGATATATTTAAGGCTTTAGTTCTTAAAGTCAAAAAGCAAACAAGATAATCCGGCTTTATAATAAGTTAGCAAATGAATAAAAAACATTATTTCTTTTTTCAATGGAGCGCGAAAGCTCTATCAGAAATAAAAATAATTATTCTTGAAATCTGTTTTTTCTTGGTTTTTTTTTGATACAATCCCGCCGCTTTAAGCCTTATTTCCGCGTGTTTCAAAACGGAAATAAGGCTTTTAAATGAATGGAGAGATGGCCGAGCGGTTTAAGGCGGTAGTCTTGAAAACTACTATAGTGGCAACACTATCGGGGGTTCAAATCCCTCTCTCTCCGTCCGCCTTCGCTAAAGCTACGGCGTGACAAGCATTTAGCCGCCATTAATTTTTTGCTTAACATTATGTCAATAAACTGGACGGAGATCACGCCGTAGCGCAGCGAAGGCGGATAGGTTGATTTGATGCCCACAATGACAACTAACA
>JAISKX010000058.1 GCA_031260765.1 Endomicrobium sp.
CTGCCTTTGCTGATATTGCGCCTACAACTAATAGCGCAAGCACTACTACTGCTGATAAAATCTTCTTCATACTGCCTCCTTTTGTTTTTGTTTTCCCTTCAAAAATCGACCAACCGCTCCCTGCAGTTGAATCGTTTTAGTTGGTTCTTCTTTAAGACGCCCTGCTTTCTTTTGGAGACGCCCGAATTGGTCGTCTCTACACATCTGGTTTTCCTAAGCTTGTAATCATCTCATAATGAGTATTATGTTAAGAACAATCCTGCTGATTTGCTGCGTTTAACTGCCTTTATTTCTTGGATTGCGCGTAAGTTATCAAAACATATTTTATTTGTCAAGTGCAAGCGCGTTTCAATTTGTTTGTTGTATCGGCATAATACCTATTGTCAATCCCAAAGGTTTGAGCGCGCGAAATAATGTATCAATCCGAGGCACAGCTTTTTTGTTTTCAATCTTAGCAAGCATAGGTTGTTTCATACCAGACATTTCGGCGAGCTCAGTTTGAGAGATTCCCATTGTTTCGCGGGCATGAATTAAATTGTCTATTATTTCCGCTTCAAATTCCATTATCTTTTTTTCTTCTTTTGTCCAATTTTTAGGGTCATTCCAAGTGTCCTTAAAAGTTGGGTAATTGAAACCTTTTATTTTTTTCATAATGCATCCTCCTTAAAACTGCATTTGAGATTTTGTTTTATCTACTTTTAAAAATTTCAAAGTTTTTTTCTGCTTTTTTTATTTCATTTGGCGGAGTTTTTGAAGTTTCCTTAATAAAGTGATGCAGTAAAACAAAAACTTTATAGGTTTTACTCCACGCAAATAAAAATCGGTGTTGAAGAGGTCTCAATTCCCAAATATCATCTCTAAGATGTTTGACTATAGGTTCTCCTACCCTCGTTCCAGATTTTTCCAAAATATTTATGTATGAACCGATTTTATTAAATTGAATTCTAATATCCTTATTGGTTTTGCTCTTTGCCGATAATATATCAATGTATTCTTTCACGGGAGCGATTCCATTATTGTCTACAAAATAAATTACCTCAAACATTGAGCTATCCTCTTTTTTATAATTGTTTCTGTTTTATAACTTATTGGCTATAAATTGTCAATTGATAAAATTCTGAAACTCACCTTGCTAAGCAGGCATTAAAACTTATGCCTAAAACGGCGGCTGAAGCCAGAACATTGTCAAAAGAAGGATTAGAGTTATCCGAGAGCATTCTATATACGCTTGTCCTTCCTACTTTTGCGCTCTTTGCTATCTCATTGATTTTGCCTTCCGCTCTTGCTACGGTTTGCAATCCAGATAAAAACAAGGCGCGGTCTTTTGTTTTATTATATTCTTGGACAATATACTTTTTATAATGTTGCAATCTATCAGGATGCGTTTTTAAATAATCCGCATAATACTCGGAAAAATCCTCGCCTATTTGAATATCATTTAAAGTTAATTCTAAATCTTTTTTGGGTTTCATTTTTTGCTCATATATTTCTATATTTTTTGAAATTGCGGGTCGAGCCCGCAATGACGACAATGAGGAGGTTTTTTAGAGAAATCCAATATATAAAAAGGTTTTGTTTGTGTCAAATAGCGTTTACGATTAAAAGTAAGTTGTAAAAACGGCAACGGCAAAGGCAAAGGCAAAGGCGGCTTCGCCCACCCCCCTTTCCTTTCAGGACTTCCCCCGCAAGGGGGGCAGACAACAACGACAACGGATACAGACCAACGGCGACCAACGGCAATGGAGGGGTGAATATTATATATGGTAATTGTCGTTTTGCGCTCTTTGCGGGTTAACCCTTGCGAAACTTGCGAGAAGCTGTTTGTGCCGTTGCAGTTGTCTGCCCTCCCTTGCGGGGGAAGTCCCGCGAAAGCGGGAAAGGGGGGTGTAGCAGAGCGTTAATCGCAAAGCGTAAGCAAGGCATTTATTACAAAGACAAACAAACATAAAGGCAAAAAAGGCAAAGACAAAGGCGGCTTCGCCCACCCCCCTTTCCTTTCAGGACTTCCCCCGCAAGGGGGGCAGACAACGGCAAAGGCAACGGCGACCAACGACAATGAGGGGGGACAAAGACTTGGGCTAACTACGGAGATTGCGGGTCGAGCCCGCAATGACGACAATAAGGATGTTTTTAGAGAGAGGCTATTTGTAGTTGTAATCCATAATGTTTAAAGTTTTGCCTAAGGGCTTAAGGATTTTAAAAAAAGTGTCTATCTGCGGCATTGTTTTGCCGCTCTCTATTTTTGCTAAAGAAGGCTGCTTTATTCCAGATAGCTCAGCCAACTTTGTTTGAGTGTATCCTTTCGCTTCGCGCGCCTTAATTAAGTCTTCAACAATCGTGTTTTTAAAAATAATCTCTGCTTTCTCTTCTTCTGTCAACAAATTCTTGTCATTCCATAAATCTTGAAATGTAGTGTAATTTACTCCTCTTATTTTTTCCATAATAATCTCCCTCTGTTTTATTGCAGATATTTTATTAAGTTTTTTTCTGCCTGTTCTATTTCCCGTATCGGCGTTTTTTGAGTTTTTTTAATGAAGTGATGAAGTAAAACGAATACTTGTTCCGCTGTAATCCAAGCGAACAAAATTCTGTGTTGCAAAGGTCTTAGTTCCCAAATATCGCCTCTTAAATGTTCTACTGTAGGCTTACCTATTCTTGTTCCCGTTTTTTCTAATAGGTTAATATATCTCATAATTTTTGTGAATTGTATCCTGCTACTCTTATCTGTCTTGCCTTTGTCTCCAAGTTCATAAATATATTCTTTTATTGGGACATTGCCGTTTTTGTCTGTAAAAAAGAGTATTTTAAACATTGAATTTTCCTCGCTCCCTGTTTGAGTATAGCAAATTGACTATAATATATACAAGCTTTTAAAATATGGCGTTTTGCGGGGGCTGCGAGATGTGGGAAACGGCAAAGGCAAAGGCAAAGGCAAAGGCAAAGGCGGCTTCGCCCACCCCCCTTTCCTTTCAGGACTTCCCCCGCAAGGGGGGCAGACAACAACGACAATGGGGGCAGACATAACGACAATGGGGGGGTGAATATTATATATGGGAATTGTTGTTTTGCGCTCTTTGCGTTTCTAAGCCTTGCGCTCTTTGCGAGAAGCCGTTGTGCCGTTGCGGTTATACTATATATGTATAACGGATTTTAGGTATTTGCCTGTCCAGGATTTGGGATTCTTTATTATTTGTTCGGGGGGACCGCTGGCGATTATTTTGCCGCCGGCGCCGCCGCCTTCGGGGCCTAAGTCTATTATCCAATCGGCGGTTTTTAAGACATCTAAATTGTGCTCTATCACTAAGACTGTGTTGCCTGCGTAGGTTAGGCGCTGTAAAACTTCTAATAATTTGCCTACATCGGCAAAATGTAAGCCTGTTGTGGGCTCGTCAAGGATGTAGATTGTTCTGCCTGTGGCTCTTTTTGAGAGTTCTGAGGCGAGTTTTACCCTTTGGGCTTCGCCGCCGGAAAGAGTTGTGGCGGGCTGTCCGAGCTTTATATAGCCGAGACCTACATCATTGATTGTGTCTAAAATCCTTTTTAGAGTGGGGATGTTTTCAAAAAACTTAACTCCCTCCTCTATAGTCATATCCAAAATTTCGTATATGTTTTTACCTTTATATTTGATTTGTAAAGTTTCATCATTAAAACGTTTGCCGTTACAAACATCGCAATTGACATAAAGGTCGGGCAGAAATTGCATCGCTATTTTTAAAGTTCCGTCGCCTTGACAGTTTTCGCATCTGCCGCCTTTAACATTAAAAGAAAATCTGCCGGAAGTATAGCCTCTCGCTTTAGATTCGGGCATTTGGGCAAACAAATCTCTAATGGCAGTAAATGCGCCCGTATAAGTTACGGGATTTGAGCGCGGCGTTCTGCCTATGGGGGATTGGTCAACTATTACCACTTTATCTATGTTTTCTAAACCGTTCATCTCTTTAAATTTGCCGGGCTTGTCTTTTGCGCGATAAAAAGTGTGAGCGAGATTTTTATATATTATTTCGTGAACCAAAGTGGACTTGCCGCTGCCCGACACTCCGCTTACGCAAACAAATAAGCCAAGCGGTATGTCTGCATTTATGTTTTTTAAATTGAAATGGGACGCGCCTTTGACGCTTAACCATTTGCCTGCGGGCTGTTTTCTCTTTTTGGGAAGAGGAATGCTGAGTTTGCCGCTTAGATATTGTCCTGTGATAGATTGTTTGGACTTTATTATGTCTGAGGGCGTTCCAATGCCTGTGATTTCCCCGCCGTGCGTGCCTGCGCCGGGACCTAAGTCAATAACAAAGTCCGCCGCTCTTATTGTGTCTTCGTCATGCTCTACCACTATCAAAGTGTTTCCCAAATCTCTGAGCTTTCTTAGGGTTTCAAGCAATTTATCATTATCTCTTTGATGAAGACCGATAGAAGGCTCGTCTAAAACATATAAAACGCCCGTAAGACCGGAGCCGATTTGCGTGGCAAGATGTATTCTTTGACCCTCGCCGCCTGAGAGGGTGCCGCTTTCTCTGCTCAAACTCAAATAGCCGAGACCTACATTATTTAGAAAAAACAGCCTGTCTTTGATTTCTTTTAATATGGCTTTGCTGATGATTTTATTTTTTGGGCTAAACTGGATTTCATTAAAGAATTTTAACCCTTCCTCAACTGACATTTTTGTAATATCGGCTATGGACTTATTGTCTATAAGCACGGACAGAGCTTCTTTTTTGAGGCGTTTGCCTTTACAGGACGGGCAGAGTTTTTTGCTCATATATTTATTGTAGATTTCTTCACGGACAAAATCGGATTCCGTTTCGTCATAGCGGCGTTTCATATTGGTGATAACGCCTTCAAAATCGCCGTCGCCGTATAGCATAATTTCCTGCTGTTTTCTTGACAATTCTTCCCAAGGTTTTTCAAGCGGGATTTTATTGCGTTTTGCAGCCTCGCTTAACAAGTCCCAATAATATCCGCCCCAAGAATTTTTCCATCTATTTGTTCTTGTGGTAATAGGCTCAGACCAAGCGATGATTGCGCCGTATTTGATGCTTCTTTTTTTGTCAGGCACTATCAAGTTTTCATCAACTTCAATTTTGTCGCCAAGACCGGCGCATTCGGGGCATGCGCCGAAAGGAGTGTTAAAAGAAAACAGGCGCGGCTCAATTTCTAAAATGCTTATGCCGCAATCCACGCAAGAGTATTTCTCGCTAAAAATCTGCTCGGACAAAACTTTGCCGTCTTTTGAGACAATAGCCGCCGCCGCAATGCCTTTTGACTCTTTGAGAGCGGTTTCTACGGAACTTGCAACTCTTGCTCTTGCGGTTTCGCTCATTTTTATTCTGTCAACAACTATGTCTATGCTGTGTTTTTTGTATCTGTCCAACTCTATTTTATCTTCAAGGCTATGGACTTTGCCGTTCACTCTCACCCTTGTATATCCGCTTTTGGCGAGGCGGGCAAAAAGTTCTTCATAAGTGCCTGTATGTCCTTTGATGAGAGGGGATAATATATGTATAAGAGAGCCTTCTGCGATTTTCATCACTTCATCAATAATTTGCTGAGCGGATTGAGGATGAATTTCTTTGCCGCATTTAGGGCAATGCGGAACGCCGACCCTTGCAAATAGAAGCCTCAAATAATCGTAAATTTCTGTGACAGTGCCTACTGTTGAGCGGGGATTATGCGAGGGATTTCTTTGTTCTATGGATATTGCAGGCGAGAGACCTTCAATAATATCCACATCGGGCTTTTCCAACAATTCCAAAAACTGGCGGGCATAAGCGGAAAGGGACTCCACATATCGTCTTTGCCCTTCTGCATAGATAGTATTAAAAGCGAGCGAGGATTTTCCCGAACCTGAAAGCCCTGTAATTACAACTAATTTATTTCTTGGAATGTCCAAGTCAATATTTTTAAGATTGTGCTGGCGCGCGCCGCGAATTTTGATGATGTCCATTT
>JAISKX010000078.1 GCA_031260765.1 Endomicrobium sp.
TTGTTTTTACATCAAAAGAGCAATTTATCAAGAGACGGTCCTCAATATTTGGCTTTTCTTCAATTCGGGCTCGTGATTTCTTTAATATCAAAACTCACTCACGATGCTACTTGCGTATCTCTTAGATTTGTTTCGTCCGGCGTTATGTTATGGCTTTTGATAGGTTTGACCCTTGCTATAGGGACATTTTGTCTGCAAAATGACGATGGAATAATGAAAAACAAACTCAAAAAACCTCTTAAAATTATTTTGCAAATAGCCGTAATGATAGTTTTTCTCGGTTTTATCAAGTTTTTAGCAGGTTATTTTTATGCTGACATTTTGCATTCTCGCGCCATTACATATTCAAGAGCGGGGCAATCTGATATAGCCATAAGCAATTATGAAAAAGTCATAAAATATAATCCCACATTTCCTATGTCAAGATATTTTAAGTCCAATGTTCATTTTGAAAGATGGAAAGCCGGCGACCCTGCAATGGCTGAATATGAATTCTTAAAATTGTGGAAAATGGCGCCTAATTATGTTCAGTCTAAATATCTTGCCGGTATGATGTATTCAAGGCTTTTTGAAGAAAATCTTACTATGAGAAACAATTATATCAGCCAAGGCGCGTCCAATGAAATGGTAGCCAAGCAAAATGAATATGTCACAAGATTATTCAATAATGCCGTCAGATGTTTCAATGAATCTTTGGCAATAGACCCTATTTATCCTCTTACTTATTATAGATTGTCATCGCTATATGCCATGGTTGGGGAACTTGCAACGGCTGAGAAAATATTGTATGCTCACCTCCAATATCCAGATAAATTACGGCAGGAACCGCACAATCTTTGGGATGAAAATTGGAGAGAAAGAGTGATGCCAGAATTTGCGGAAACATATTTTCAGCTTGGGAATTTGTATGCAAATCACGATAGTTTCAAAGCTTCGGTTGAAGCCTATCAAAATGCCCTCAATATTTACCCTCAGCATTTATTTGCAAGAAAAAATTTAGCGGCAGTATATGAGAAGATGGGCGATAAAGATGCGGCAAGACAGCAATGGCAGATAGTTCAAAGTCTTGCTCCCGATGACCCTGATGCGGCAAAAAATTTGTCTAAATAAAGTAAATCTATATATATAAGGAAAGGCAGCAAATGCAAATAGCGCCAGACATATTATTTACAGTCGCGGGGTTTCCTGTAACAAATACCGTAGTTGCAACTATAATCACGGATATTCTTCTTTTAATTACCGCCTTTGTAATCAAAAAAGCCGTTTCCCTCAAACCAGGAACATTTCAGAACTTAATTGAGATGGTAATAGATTATTTTTATGGCATGACTGAAGAGACTGCAGGCAAAAAAGTCTCTTTTATATACCCTTGGGTTGTCACTTTCTTCCTTTTTATAGCAATTTCAAATTTGGTGGCTCAAATTCCGGGTTTTGAATCTATAAGATTCCATACTCTTACTTCGGGCGAAGAAGGCGTGCCTTTATTTAGAGCAGCCACAAGCGATTTAAATACCACTCTTGCTTTTGCAGTAATCAGCGTCATAGCGACAAATTTTCTGGGTATTAGGCACATAGGGATAAAAGCCTATATATCAAAATTCATATCTTTTAAAATGTTTGGAATAATGTTATTTGTCGGTCTTCTTGAATTTGCAAATGAATTTATAAAATTCCTTTCTTTTTCATTCAGACTTTTCGGAAATATCTTCGCGGGAGAAAGAGTCTTAGCTACTATGTATGGGATTTTCCCGCTTGCGGCTCTTCCGTTTATCGCTCTTGAATTTATGGTTGCTCTAATACAGGCTATAGTGTTTGCAATGCTCACTATGGCATTTATGCATATAATGTCGGACAAACCACATTAAAAAAGGAGAAAGAAAAATGACTATCACATTAACAGGCGGTATTCTTATCGCCATCGGCGGAATCGGACCAGGAATAGGAATTGGTCTTATCGGCGCAAAAGCAGTTGAAGCAATTGGAAGAAATCCGGAGGCGTCGGGAAAAATTACCGTAAATATGCTTATAGCAATGGCTTTTGCCGAAGCCATAGCGATTTATTCGCTTATTTTCGCATTCTAAAAAAAGAGAAAAACTATGGAAATGATAGAAAAGTTTGGTTTAGAAGCGCATTTATTTCTGTTTCAGGTTATTAATTTTCTCATAATAATCGGTCTCCTCACTAAGTTTCTTTATAAACCCATAAAGAGTATGCTTGATGAGCGTAAAAAGAAAATAGACCAGTCTTTATTAGACGCTGACAATGCAAAAATTGCTTTGGAAAACGCCGGTGAAGAGAGAAAAAAGATATTAAATGAGGCAAAAAAAGACGCAGATTCATTGACGGCTTCTGTAAAAACTCAAATGCAGGAAACTAAGGAAAAGTTCACAGAAAGCGCTAAACTTTCCTCGCAAGCGATTATAGAAGAGGCTAAGCAAAAAGCCGCCGTTGAATTTGAATCGCTCAATAAGCAAATAGGAAAGATGTCTATAGATATTTCCGGCAAGATAATATCTAAAGTGTTTTCAGATTTGTTTTCAGAAGAAGATAAACAGAAACTTTTATCTCTTGCATTAAGTAAAGTAGAAAAGGTTGAATATGAAAAGATCCCAAATTAAAGAATTAGCGCAGTCTATTGTTAAATACGATTCGGCGTCAGATAATGATGTCAATTGGATTTTTTCAAAATTCTCAAGGAAAGATTTAAAACTCTTTATGCGTCTGCTTGAAGGAGAGACAAGACAAAACAGCGTTATTGTCAGCCATGCGGGAGCGGTTAGCGCGGAGTATAAAGACAAAATAATTTCACTTTTTCCCAACAAAAAAATATCTTTCAAACGTTCAGACGAGGAACTCGGCGGCGGTTTAAAAATTGAATACAGCGATTTTGTTTGGGATTATAGTGTTTCAGGAATAGTAAAAAGAATATTAAATAACATAAGAGAGAGCTTATGAAACCAGAAGAAATAATTCAAAAGATTGAAAAACAGTTGTATTCGGCTCAAACAAATCCGGAACTTGTCAACTTCGGTTTTGTTGAAACCATCGGCGACGGTATTGTAAAAGCGTCGGGGCTTTCTAATGTCGGATATTATGAAGAAGTAGAATTTGTTGACGACGATTCTTTAGGCTTTGTTTTAAACATTGACGAAGATTTTGTGTCTATCGTCTTGCTTAAAGATTCAGGGCATGTCGTGCGCGGTATGAAAGTCAAAACGACAGGCAAAGTTTTAAGCCTTGAAGTGTCTGAAAAAATGATAGGCAGAGTAGTTGACTCCGCAGGTCAGCCTATAGACGGCAATGAGTTAAAGCACGAAAACCCTATAACTTATCCCGTTGAGAAAATCGCCGCAGGTATTGTTGCAAGAAGTCCTGTGGACAGACCTGTTAAAACCGGGATAAAAGCCATAGACGCTATGACTCCTATCGGCAGAGGTCAAAGAGAACTCATAATCGGCGACAGAAGCACAGGCAAAACCGCTATCGCTATTGATACTATCATCAATCAGAAAAAGTTGGATTTAGGCTTAAAGAAAGTTATCTGTATCTATTGTTCAATAGGTCAGAAAAAATCTAATTTAGCTGCTATCGTAGCCAAGTTAAAAGAAGAAGG
>JAISKX010000127.1 GCA_031260765.1 Endomicrobium sp.
ACTATTATTCCTTTTTGCACCCATGGCGGCAGCGGATTTGGACGCAGTATCAATGACATCAAAAAACTCGCTCCAAAAGCAACAATACGCGAAGGTCTTGCAATCCGCGGCGGCAACGCTGGGCGCGCGCAAAATGAAATCGGCGCGTATCTTAAAAAGATTGGTTTGGCAAAATAAAAAAGATATTTCTATTTTGTTTGCTTTGCCTTATTCCATTTTTATGTTCTCCCCAAAACATACCGACTATCGCTGGTTGAGGCGGAACATCCATTGAGACTTTCACAGCGATTATGCCGCCGCTCCTAAAATCAATCCAACGGGACCAAGCGAGTATCTATGGAGGGGAAGTCCTGCGAAGCGGGAAAGGGGGTGTAGCAGAGCGCAAAACGCAAACGCAATCAAAGCATCACAAACAAAAGACACAGGCGGCTTAGCCCACCCCCCTTCCCGCCTTTCAGGCGGACTTCCCCCGCAAGGGGTGCAGACACCCAAACAATCAAAATCTGGTCGTCTTGTGCTTTCCACAAGGGGGACCATACGCCAACCCACTGCTTTGCATTTCCCCCCTCAGCCTTTTAGCTCCCCAAAATCACTACTTTTATGAGTGAATTTATCCTTTTTTTGAAAGAAGGTTGAAGTAAGATGAGAGTTTTTTTATACATTGGCGCTTCCGCGAAGCATTTTGAGCGTATTTTGGCAGAATTTGACTGCGCCTTGTAGCTGCGCGTACATCAGCAGGCAAATTGTGTCAAAAGACGCCAAAAGGCAAAGCGACCATCCCGTCGCGCCCAACTGTCCCGCCAGCCGTGTGTATTCGCGGCTCCGCCGCACCTTGCATTAAAAATAGCCTTTGCCGGGTCTTATCATTATTACCTGTCTGGGTTGAATGTATTTTGCGCTTTTTAGCTGAGGGTTGTCATTCATTATGGCAGTTTCTGTTGTGTTAAATTGTTTTGCGATTTTGCCGAGATAGTCGCCTTTTTCTATTCTGTATCTGATAAAGTCAGGCGCGGGATTTAACTCTTCAGGCTTAACATTGGCGAGGTTTTGTAAAAATGTTTCTTTTGTTCCTGCGGGGATTTTTAGTTCAAAGTCGGGATAACCTTGCGGAGTGCACCATGCTTTTAGAGCGGGATTTAATCTTTTGATTTCTTCAAGAGTTGTGTCGGCGCATTGAGCTGCAACTTTTAAATCTATCACTTTGCCTATTTTGACTTTGTCATATTTTATCGGCTCTTGATATTTTATACTCGTAAAACCATATTTTGAGAGATTGTTCCCTATTACGACCATAGCGACAAATTGAGGGACATAATTTTGAGTTTCTTTGGGGATAGCCTTTCTTTGAGACAGAGCGCTAAAATTTGGAGCATTGGAAAATCTCATATTGCGAACCAAACCATATTCCCCTTCATTGTATGCCGCAAGAGCTAAATGCCAATCATTTAACATCAAAAATAATTCTTTTAAATAAATAGCGGCAGCTATTGTTGATTTTTCCGGGTCGCGCCTTTCGTCTATCCAATAATCAATATGCAAACCCAAAGCTCTCCCTCTATGAGCCATAATCTGCCACAAACCAGTCGCGCCCGCGCGCGATACATCGCCCAAACTATAAAGACTTTCTATCACAGGAAGATAAATCAATTCTTTCGGCAAACCAAAATCCCTCAAAGTTTTTTCTATCATAGGTTTATACATTCCGCTTCTTTCTAAAGCGGCTTGTATGCGCTCTTTTGGTTTTCCGCTTGAATAAGTTTGAATATATTTTTCCACAGGAGCATTGTCGTCAAGTCTTAAAGGGATGGACGGGAATCTTTGCGACTCATCGGCGGAATCGCTCACTCCGTATAATCTGTTTAACTCGGCTGAAACATTGCCCAAATCGTCAAAGATAAAAAACAATAATCCCGCGTCTATGTCCGCTTTTTGTATATAACTTATATAGTCGTTGAAATGTTTTTTTACCGCTTGAGCGGAACCGTTTTTTAATGATTCCAACATTTTTTGATATGAGTCTTGAGCCAAAATCAAATTTCTTTTAGCTCTGCTATTTGAAGGCGCTTTTACCAATGCTTCCGAAACAAATCCCGCTATTTTGTCAGTCTCTTGTTTGCCATTTTGCAAATCCTCCAATTGAGATTGAGAATTGATTACATCATCAATTTCAAAAGGCTCATTTGCAGCAGCGGCAATTTGCCTATCCGCAATGCCTGTATTAGCATTATTAGCCGCACAAGAAAATAAAAACAGAAAAAAGAAAGACATTGCTATGTAAGATTTATGCATTGATGATTCTCCTTTTAAATTAACTGCAAATACCGCTATTAGACAGATAACATTTTTTCGGCAATTTTTACTATATTGTCCGCAGTGAAACCGTATTTAGAGCGGAGAATTTCCGGCGAGCCATGCTCTATAAAAGCGTCGGGAAAACCTATTGAATGAACTTTCGCGCCACTATTGCATAGCAAAGATTGGATGCTTTCGCCAAAACCGCCCGATATGACATTTTCTTCTACCGTGATAAAGTTTTTGGTTTTTGAAAGCGCTTTAAAAATTATATCTTCATCAAGAGGTTTTAAGAATCTCATATTTATTACAGAGGCGCTTATATTTTTTTCTTTTAAGATGACGGCTGCTTTGACGCATATTTCTAATTGAGAACCTATAGAAAGCAAACAAATGTCTTCCCCCTCGCTTAAAACTTTTGCTTTGCCGATTTGCAAAACCGCAGGCTGGCTGTCTAAAACCGCTCCGCTTACCGCCCCGCGCGGATATCTTATTACGCAAGGCTTATTTGAATTAAAAGCCGTCTTTAACATATGCTGCAATTCATTCGCGTCTGCTGGAGACATTATTATTAAATTGGGAATGTATTTTAGATATGAAAAGTCAAAAACGCCGTGATGAGTCGCGCCGTCTTCTCCGACTATCCCCGCTCTGTCTACTGCAAAAATCACCGGCAAATTCTGCAAAGCGACATCATGTATTATATTGTCTAACGCCCTTTGCATAAATGTTGAATATATAGCGCAAATCGGCTGCATACCGCAGGCAGCCATACCAGCCGCAAAAGTTACAGCATGCCCTTCGGCTATACCAACATCAAAATATCTGTCTGGAAATTCCCGCGCGAATTTATCAAGCCCCGTTCCTTCCGGCATTGCCGCAGTAATTGCCGCAATTTTATTATTTGTCCTTGCAAGCCTTATAAGCGTGTCTGAAAAAACATCAGTATAGGATAATTTTTTTTCGCTCAAGCCCTCTCCCGTCTGAGAATTGAATTTGCCTATACCGTGAAATCTTATAGGATTGTCTTCAGCCGGCTCATAGCCTTTCCCTTTTTTTGTGATGATATGCAAAAGAACGGGACCCTTCATATCTTTGGTATTGGAAAGAACGGTGACTAAATTGTTGATATCATGTCCTTGAATAGGCCCGATATAAGTAAAACCCATCTCTTCAAATAACATCCCCGGAAACAGCATAACCTTTGCCCGCTTTATCAATTTGTTAAAAGGCGCGCCAAAACCATGAAAGCGGCTGACGGTTTTCATCACTTTCTCTTGAGCCTTTTTTACAAGTCCCGCCGTCAGCAATTTGGCAAAATAGCCTGCAACTGCTCCAACTTTTTGAGATATAAACATTTCATTGTCATTTAAAATAACCAACATATCTTTTTTGAGATAACCTGCATTTTGCAAGCCTTCAAA
>JAISKX010000155.1 GCA_031260765.1 Endomicrobium sp.
GCATAACTTGATGAAATCTTCCATCATAGAAAGCGGCATATTGTCAACGCATACAAAACCGAAATCCTCAAAAATTTTGAGAGTTTGGCTTTTGCCCGCGCCCGACATTCCCGACACTATATAAAAATTAATTCCCATTGTTTTTTTCTTCTATTTTTTTTCTGATTTTTGCTTCAAATTCTTTTCCCGTCCAACAGCCCTCGTCTTTAAGCCTCTGATTTAAAGCCGCCGTCTCTACTAAAACGGCGAGATTTCTTCCTGGCCCTACGGGAATGGAAACTTGAGGTATCTCAATGTCTAAAATTTCGGCGCAATGTTCTTCCGCGCCGAATCTATCTACTTCTTGAATGTTTTGCCATTCTTCCAACTTGATGACCAACTCTATCTGAGTATGGTCTAAAATACTGCCTATGCCGAAAATTTCTCTTATATTGATTATGCCCAAACCTCTGACTTCTATGAGATGTTTTGTGAGGTCAAGACAACTGCCCATAAGAACTCTGCCCGAGCGCTTCTTGATATTTACGACATCGTCGGCGACAAGCATGTGCCCTCTTTTGACAAGCTCTAAAGCGCATTCTGATTTGCCTATGCCTGACTTGCCCAAAATAAAAACGCCAAGACCATAAAGGCTTGCCAAAACTCCGTGCATTTTTATAGTAGGCGCAAGTTTGCCGTCAAGATAATAAATTAAATCTCCGATAAGCGACGATGAAACAAGTTCAGTCCTAATCAAAGGGACTTTGCATTCGTCAAGAACAGAAATTAGAGAAGGCGGCGGCGGGAGTTTCCTTGTCAATATGCAGCAAGGAATGTCGGGATAAGAAAAGATTTTCTTCAACAGTTTGACTTGAGTGTTTTCGTCAAGGGCTGACAAGTGGGCATGCTCGCTATTTCCAATGATTTGGGTGCGCTCGTGGGGGAAATGCTCAAAATATCCGCAAAAGGCAAGACCCGGTCTATTGACATCCGAAACGGTTATTTTTCTTTCAAGCCCTTTCGCTCCGGCGACCAATTCAAGTTTTAAGTCTTTGCCTTTCTCATTGAGAAGGGTTGAAACATCTAAAGGCATTAATAAACATCCTCTTGTTGTATTATTTTGATTATTTCTTCTACTGAAGCCGCTTCTTTGATAGCCTGTCTTAAAAACTTATCTTTAAAAAGTCTTGATATTCTTGACAGAGCTTTTAAATGCTGACCTGCGACTTCTACGGGACCGACTAAAAGGAAAATTATATTGACCAATTCCCCGTCAAGAGAATTGAATTCTATGCCCTTTTTTGAAATTCCCAAGACTCCTGACTGTTCTGAAATTGCGTCGGTTTTGCCATGCGGGATGGCGACTCCTTGTCCTATGCCGGTAGAGCCGAGCTTTTCTCTCTCGAGAACTACTTCAATAATCTCATCGGACTTTTTTACTTTTCCCGTATTTTTGAGCACATCTACCAACTCTACTATTGCCGATTTTTTGTCTGACGCCTTTAAATCTGCAATGATTGATTCAGGGCTTAATAGTTCCATAATTTTCATTTTGTTCTTCCTCCGCTTTTTAGTTTTTATTATTTTTCATTTGGCTCAAGTAAAACAAGAGAATCATTATTATTGTAAATAACATTGATTCTGTCTGAATTTTCATTTAAAAACATATATACGCCGTAACCCAAAGAGCGCATATTGTCAATGGCTTCTTCTATGCTCATCGGTTTTAAATCAAAACGGCGTATTTCAGAAATCTTATCTCTTGAATCTTCCATAATGTCATAGGAAAAAGATTCGTAAAGATTTCTTTTTTTATCTCTGATTACTTTGATATTTCCTTTTCTTGAACTTTTTGATATTTCTTTTTGTTTTTTGAATTGTTTTTCTAATTTTCCAACGGCGAGGTCTATTGAGGAATATAAGTCTGAGGATTGCTCTTTAGCGCGGAAATTCAATTTCCCGTAATTAAAACTTATTTCTGTGATTTGTCTGCTTTTTTCTATGGACAATATGACATGAGCGCGCGCATCGTCCTCGTCAAAAAATCTTGCTGATTTTGCCATTCTTTTGTGAACATAAGCGTCAATTGCCGGCGTGAGTTTTAAATGTCTTGCTGTTATATCAATTTGCATATATTCTCCTTTTTGAGGAACGCAAAGCGCGCCCCCCTTTTTTCTTAATTAAATCAAATCAATGAAATAATTACAATTTATATTCATCACATCTTAAAATTGTCGCCTAAATACACTTTGCGCGCTTCGGGATTTTCCATCAATTCTTTAGCCCCGCCTTCAAGCAGGATTTTGCCTTCGTAAATAATATAAGCCCTGTCTATAATCTCAAGAGTCTCTCTAACATTATGGTCTGTAATCAAAATGCCGAGCCCCAACTTTTTTAAATCTTTAATCACTTTTTGAATATCGTCAACCGTTATAGGGTCTATGCCTACAAAAGGCTCGTCTAAAAGTAAAAATTTCGGGTCATTGACCAAAGCTCTCGCTATTTCAAGCCTTCTTTTTTCCCCGCCTGAAAGAGTTCGGCTTAGCTGAGAGCGCAATTTCACAAGACCAAAATCGCTTAGAAGTTTTTCTACTTTTTCATCTTGACGCTCTTTGGATATATCAAGAGTTTGGGCTATAGCCTTTAAATTGTCTTCTACGGTCAAACCTCTAAAAATTGACGACTCTTGAGGCAGATATCCTATGCCTGCTTTTGCTCTTTTATACATAGGCTCTTTTGTTATATCTTTGCCGCCGAGAAAAACAGAGCCGTCATAGGGTTTTATCAAACCGACTGTCATATAAAAAGTGGTCGTTTTGCCTGCTCCGTTTGGTCCTAAAAGACCGACAATCTCGCCCTCTTTGACATTTATGCTTATGCCGTTGACCACCATTCTATATTTATATTTTTTATACAAATCTTTTGCTTGTAGAATCATTTATTTACCTTATTATTTGAACTCTTTTGAACGGCTTTGCCAGAATCTGATTCTATGCCGCTCTTTGCGCCGTCTTCTTTTGAAGGTTCTTCATCAACTTTGATTTTTCCTTTTACCGTCCCGCGCATTTTAATTGAGCCTATATTGTCTTTCTTTTCAATTTGCATAGAGTCGGCTACAAATTTGCCCGTTTTGCCGTCATAGAGAATGTCGGCGACAGGTCTTTTTACATCTTTTGTGACGACAACGCTATTGCTATCCCTATAAAAAAAAGCATTGTCGGAATATACTGTGCCGGAAGTCGTGATGATTTCAACATCGGACAAAGCTCGGACGGTTTTTTTAGCTCCGTCAAAATAAATCTTTTTTGAATTCATAAACATAGGCTCGGAAGAATCTTTCATATAATACTTTACTTTGATTAAATCTCCGTAAAACTCGCCTATTTGCGTGTCGGTTTTATATGTCCCGTAATCTCCATAGGCTTCAAGAGGTTCTCCCTCTTCGCTTTTCATAAAAATTTGAACGCTTCCATTTGCCGATATCAAAGAACGATTTTTGTCATAGGACATTTTTTTAGACTTTATAGTATTGTCGTCGCTGACGGCTTTTGAATTGCCTTCAGAAACAATAATGTCGCCTTTCTTTTGTATATTTAAAATTTCGCCCGTTATAATAACCTTTTGAACTTCTGCGCCGTAAAGAGATAAAGCAAAAGAAAAGAGAATAAACAAAGGGCTAATTATTCTTTTCAAGTATAGCTCTTTGTTTTCTGATAATAATATTTTCAAGTTTTGTATCGGCTTCAAAAGAATCTCCATAAACAGTATCCTTATCTCTTGTGATTTTTACAGGCGTATTGCTAAAAATCAACTGTTTTTTTGCATTGTATTGCATATTTGTAGTTTGTAAATGCTCGTTTTTAGCCGTCGTAATATCGCATTTTCCTATGCCTTTGACATCATAGGTCTTCAGATTGATTTCGGCGCTTTCGCTGACGAATAGAGAAGAGTATTTGCCGTCTTCATAAAATTTCACCCTTGGAAGTTTTAAAACGGCTATCTCTGTTTTTTCGTCTATCACAGCCGATTCCGATTCTAAAATCATTTTCAATTTGCCGTTTTCAGTTTCTGTGATGGTAAATTTCTCAACGGCTTGCTCAGCCATAGGAGGAGTTTCCTCTATATGGGAACGCTCCTTGCGGCAGCCTGCAAAAAACAATATAAAAATAGAAAGCAATAGACAAAATTTTTTCATTATTTTTTTTGAGTTTTCCATCTCTCGTGAAACCATACCCATTGGTCGGGCGATTGTTTTATATGCTCTTCTAATACAAGGGACGCTTTTTGAGTTAAACTAATAACATCTTTATCAAAATTTCCTGAAGAGTCAATTTCTATAGGTCCCTTAATAACAGTATTGTGGCAATATTTACCGACTCTTTTATCCACGCCGACTAAAACAGGCGCTCCCCTTTTTAAAGCCAAAACGGCAAGCCCAGACGGAGTCCATGCAGGTTTTCCGAAAAAATCAACAAAAACGCCCGCCACATCTGTGTCTTGGTCTATCAGCATAGCTATTATCTCGCCGCCCTTTAAGGCTTTCAACAATTTTCTCGCTGTGTCTGGGGCGTCTTTTAGAATAACTTTCACATTTTTGCTGAGCCTATAATGGACGAGCATATTGTTTAAGCCTTCTATATAAATCTTTTTTGCCACAACATTTACAGGAACTCCGCACCTTGCGACTGCCGCCGCAGTAATTTCCCAATTGCCCGTATGAGCGCTTGCTATCAAAACGCCTTTGCCTTTTTTGAGCCCTTCATTTATAAGATTGATATTTTCAACGCTGGAAATTTCATCAAAGAAAGAGCCTTTTAATTTTGGAAAATTGGCAAGTTCAAAAAAGTTTTTCGCCTCATTTACAAAGATTTTTCTAACTATTTTTTCTATTTCGTCCGCGCTTTTATCCGGAAAACATTCTTTTAGCTGTCTTTTTGCAATATCGGCTGAATCTCTTGTGACAAAATAAGCAAGCCAGCCGGCAAATTTTGAACCGCAATGAACAATCAATTTATAAGGGATTAAAAGAACTAACTTTGAAAAAAACAAAGCGCCGATATAATAGACCCGCCTGCGGAAATGGCTCATAAAATCTTTTATATCATTTTTTGTTATTTTCAAACCTTTCATTTTTATTTGATATCCTTATTGACATCAAAGGCAGGAACAAAAGGAGGAACTTCTTTTTTTGCGTCCAACCAAGGAGTGATGGCTTTTGGAGACTCTATCATATATGGTCTTAAAATAAAGTTCCCTATAAAAAAGATTATTATCAAAGCGCCCAAAACAATGCCGCCTGCAATAGCAAACCATTTGAATGTAGGCTGCCAAGCCTTAATGTCTCCTACGACAACAACCGGCTCTTGCGCGCCGTTTTGATTTTGATTGATTTTCCCATTTGCTTTATTTTCCGTTTTCATTTTTTACCGCCTTATCTATTTTTTTTGTTATGTTTAATATCTGTTCAAATTGTTTTAAATTGACGCTGTTTGCTCCATCTGAAAGAGCCTTATCAGGATTTTCGTGAACTTCCAAAAATAAAGCGGCAATCCCGACAGCCGCAGCCGCTTTTGAAAGAGGCAAAACAAATTCTCTATTGCCGGAACTTTTACTGCCCGCCCCGCCCGGAAGCTGGACGCTGTGAGTAGCGTCAAAAACTACGGGATAGCCGCTTTGCTTCATTATCTCTAAGCCTCTAAAATCAACAACTAAATTATGATAACCGAATGTCGCCCCTCTTTCCGTAAGCATTATATCTTTATTTCCGAACTTTTCTATCTTTTTTATGACATTAGGCATATCATCGGGCGCTAAGAATTGCCCCTTTTTAACATTTATAGGAATTTTTGTCATTGCGCAAGCTTTGAGCAAATCCGTTTGGCGCGACAAAAAAGCGGGGACTTGGATAATATCAACTATTTTAGCCGCTTTATAAGCCTGCTCTTCTGTGTGAACATCAGTCAAAATGGGAAGTTTTAAGACAGATTTAACCTGAGAAAGAATATCAAGACCTTCGTCTATACCAAGACCTCTATAAGAATCTATTGAAGAGCGGTTAGCCTTATCATAAGAAGCTTTAAAAATAAAAGGAATTGCGCATTTTGCGGCAATTCCTTTTATTTTTGATGCAAGTTCTAAACAATGTTTTCTGCTTTCTATAACGCAGGGACCCGCTATAATTACAAGCGGGAGATGATTAGATATTTTGATTTTACCGATTTGTATTGTTTTCATTATCCTTAGGAATTCCTTTATAAAACTGATTTATTTTTCTATGATTTTTGAGTTTTTTAAGAGAGGCGATTTTATAAAACTATTCCATTAGTGTCAATTTTAAAGGTGCGGCGGAGCCGCGATACACACGGCTGGTTGGAAGATGAGGCGCGACGGGATGGTCGCTTTGCCTTTTGGCGTCTTTTGACACAATTTGCCTGCTGATGTAGCTCCGCTACACGGCGCAGTCAAATTCTGCCAAAATACGCTCAAAATGCTTTGCGGAA
>JAISKX010000189.1 GCA_031260765.1 Endomicrobium sp.
CGGATGCAAATAATACAAATCTATGATTTTTTCAGATGCGCAATATGTGAAAAACCAATCGCTTACTCTGCTGCACTTATTTGTATCAACTTCATTGATTATATTTTTTGCCGCTTGCAAATCAACAATATAGGCGCCTGCCGCTCTTGATATTAAATAGGGATGGGACTTTCTGTATTCGTGTTCATACACCCTATAAACAGTTTGCCCTTTTTTGCGGACGCTGCCTTTAACAAAGATAAAAAAAGAATCCTCTAAACTGAGATAAAAATTTGAGATTTTTCTTTCTTTGATTTCATCAATTGCTTTATAAACTGATTCTGTAAAGTTTTTTTCAAGAAATATATCGTTTTCAAAAACAATACCGAACTCTATATTGTTTTTAATCATATCCCGTAAAGCCAAGAAATGTTTATATGTGCAAGACACAGCCCCAAGCCCGCCTTGCCATTCGCCTTTAAGCATACCTTCTTTAAAATATTTTTTAAGTATTTCAGGAATGATTTCATCTTGGTCGCCGTCTAAAACAAATTCAAAATTAAAAGGCAGGTTTTTTATTTGTTCTCTCATGTGCTTTTCTCTATCATAGGCTGTTTTAACATGAATTATATAGCCTTTAATACCGCTCATTTTTGCTCCTCTTTTGAATTCAAATCTTTATCGCTTTTTGTCTTCTTTGCGCAGCCAAGTTCAGACACATATCCTCCGCAGCAACCCGTTACTTTCTTTGTTACATCAGTATCAAAAATCCCTTTCACAACACATTTAACTCCAGTCCAACACTTTTTGATTTTTTCCATTTTGCCCTCCCGCTGAATTTGAAAATAGAAAATACCAAGAACGGCTACTCCTAACTGCATTTGAGCGCCAACTTAAATTGACTTTATTATTCTTGATATCTTTCTTTAACAAATTGTCTTGCATTATTACTGATTTCTTCAATGCTTTCATTTTTAAACAGATTTTTACGCCATTTCGTATAATCAAAAGGTTCTCTTTGCAACAATGCAATAAACCTCTCAGCCTCAACTAACCCAAATTTATTTATCAAAACATCAATTCCCTCATTTATAGTCATTGTATCTATCCTCATCCTTATTCTTTTGCTGTTTTTTTGCTTCTTACTGTCTTTGCGGGTTTTTCTTGTTCAATGATTTCTTCGGCTTTGGGGGCTTCGGCTTGAGCTGGTTTGGGCGTTTCGGATTCTGCGCCGCCGAAGACTTTGGCTCTTATTTTGGATTCTATGTCGGCGGCAATTTCAGGATGCTCAGTTAAATAGGTTTTCACATTGTCTCTGCCTTGTCCGAGCCTTTCGCCATTATAACTAAAGAATGCGCCTGACTTTTCAATGATGCCGTCATTGACGCCTATGTCTATCAAATAGCCCATTTTATCAACGCCTACGCCGAACATTATTTCAAATTCCGCCAATCTAAAAGGCGCGGCGACTTTATTTTTTACAACTTTTACTCTCACTCTATTGCCGATAATCTCGTCGCCTTTTTTTACAGATTCGACTCTTCTGATATCAAGCCTAACAGATGAATAGAATTTTAGCGCAAGACCGCCGGGGGTGGTCTCTGGATTTCCCCACATCACGCCGATTTTTTGTCTCAACTGATTGATGAAAATCAGCGAAGTTTTAGTTTTAGAGATATTGGAAGTGAGTTTTCTAAGCGCTTGGCTCATAAGCCTTGCTTGAAGACCCATAAAAGAATCGCCCATCTCGCCTTCAATTTCAGCCCTTGGAACAAGAGCGGCTACAGAATCAACCACTATAATATCAATTGCGCCTGAGCGAATGAGTTTATCTGCAATTTCAAGACCTTGTTCGCCGGAATCAGGTTGAGAAATCAACAAATTATTTATGTCCACGCCGATTTTGCCTGCATATTCCGAGTCCATAGCATGCTCAGCGTCAATATAAGCCGCAGTGCCGCCGAGTTTTTGCGCTTCCGCCACCATACATAAAGCCAAAGTGCTTTTGCCGGAAGATTCGGGCCCATAAATTTCCACAATTCTGCCGCGCGGAATGCCGCCGATGCCTATCGCTATATCAAGAGGCAAAGCTCCTGTAGGGATAGCGTCAACTTTATCCCTCGCGCTCCTATCTCCGAGCCTCATAATCGCCTCTTTACCAAAATCTTTCTCAATCTGCGAAAGAGCCAAATCCAAAGCCTTAATCTTGTCATCCTTAGCCATAACAGCCTCCTTTTGAGGCAATGCCTCTTTTTTTTAACTATGTTTAATGATACTAAACAAAAGACCTTCCCGCAAACAACGAAAATCTATAATTTTTAATTACCTATTGACTGAGCGATTTCTTGCGCCGCTTTTTGAGGATTTTGCGCCTCTATTATTGGTCTGCCTATCACGATAAAATCTGCGCCTGCTTTTATTGCGGCTTGGGGGGTTGCAGTTCTTTTTTGGTCGTCGTCGGTTTTGGCAGGTCTGATGCCGGGAGTAATCACTTCAAAAGTTTTGCCGCATTCTTTTTTAATCAATTCAATTTCAAGAGGAGAGGCTATAACGCCGTCAGTCCCACAAGATTGGGCAAGTTTTGCCCGCTTTATCACTTCGTCAGGACTTGTGATTTGGCTTGTCAAAACTGTCACCGCCCAAATTTTTGGATGATTTGGAACGCTCACAGCCGCTTTTAACATTTCCTCACCGCCGATTGAATGAACTGTAAGGCTATAAATTCCCAAATCCCTTGCAGACTCAACAGAGCGTTTGACAGTAGCGGGAATATCGTGAAATTTTAAATCCAAAAATGTTTCTTTGCCGCGCTCCTTGATAATTTTTATTATTTCCTTTCCAGCCTGTAAAAATAAAATAGGTCCGACTTTATAAATGTCAATAAAATCCGCAGTCTCATCTATCAATTTTTGCACCTTTGCTAAATCATAAATATCTAAGGCTAAGATTGTCTGCTTCATTCTTTCAGACCTCCTATAATTTCTTTTATGTTTTTGATTTTTTTCTCTTTTAAAATATATTCAATACCGTCAATAATCTTGATTAGGTTTTTAGGTGAAAGCAAACTTGCCGCGCCGACGCTTACTGCACTGGCTCCTGCAAGCATAAACTCTATAGCGTCTTCGCCCGTCATTATCCCGCCGCAACCTATGATTGGGATTTTTACTTTTTGATATGCGTCATAAACCGCCCTCACTGACATAGGCTTTATGCAAGCGCCGGACATTCCGCCTTTGATGGTGGAAAGTTTGGATTTAAAGGTTTTTATATCTATCGCCATAGCGGGATAAGTATTTGTAAGAGTAATGCCATCGGCGCCGTATTTTTCAACCTGTATGCAAAGCTCTGCTATATCGGTAATCAAAGGCGAAAGTTTGGCAATCACGGGAATTTGGACAGCCTTTTTAACTCCTTTGATAATATCGCGAGTGAGCGGCAAATCGGAACATATAACTTGCTTTTTTAAATTCGGGCAGGAAAGATTTAATTCTATGGCAGAAATGCCTTTGTGCGAATTTAAAATTTTAGCAGTCTCAATATAATCCTTAGCGCAAGAGCCTGCTATGCTGACGATAATAGGAATGCCGATTTTTTTTAACTTTTCAAGCGGCTCGCCGACAAAAGCCTCAACTCCTATATTTTGAAGACCTATTGTATTGAGCATACCACCGCAAACTTCGGCAATACGGGGTTGAGGATTGCCTTCTTTGGGCTGGCGGGTAATGGTTTTAGTGATTATGCCGCCGAGTTTTTTTAAAGGGATTAAATCTGCAAGTTCATAACCATATCCAAAAGTCCCCGAAGCCGTTAAGACGGGATTTTGTAATTTTATGCCTGCGAAATTTATGGATAGGATTGGTTTCATTTTTGTTCCTTGCAATAAATCATTGCCTTTGCTTTTGCCGTTTTGCGTTCCTTGCGTGGTCGTTGCCGTTTATTCCCTTTGCGCTCCTTGCGAGAAATCCGTTGCCGTTAAAATCAAAAACCGTCCCGTCTTTGCATACCATTTTGTTTTGTCCGTTTATTTTGATTGCGCAGCCTTGGCAATTGCCGACTCCGCATGCCATTTTTTCTTCAAGACTCGCGCAACCTTTTAAATTGTGTTTTTTAGCGATTTTAATTACTGCCTCAATCATAGGCATAGGACCGCATACATATATATATGGAGAATTCATCTTTTGTAAGTCTCTTTCAAACAAAGGTGTAATAAATCCCTTTGCTCCCGCTGAGCCGTCTTCTGTGGCTATTACAACTTTCCATCCCAACTTTTTAAACTTAGGCAAACAAAGCAAATCTTTTTTATTTTTAGCGCCGTAATATAGGACGCCTTTTTGAGATGAGCGCTGAGCAAAAAAGTAGAGCGAGGCTATGCCTGTGCCGCCAGCGATTAAAATCGGGACAAACGGCGCGCTCTGCGATGAACCCCTCACCTTAGTTTGGGCGCTCACCATCTCGCGCCCGCCGCCAGACTCACGCTCTTTATTCATCGCGCGGCGGCTCTCAAGGGGAGAGGGTTTAAAATATCCATTGCCCAAGGCGCCA
>JAISKX010000254.1 GCA_031260765.1 Endomicrobium sp.
CATTTCTTTTTGGCTTTCTCAAATAGAGTTTGAAGTTTGTTTTTTAATTCCGTTTCCGTATCGCCGTAATTTCTAAATTCAAGATAGCGGGTATCATTGCGACCGCTTTCAAACTCGTCATAGAGTTTTGTAAAAATCAGTTTAAAGATTTCTTCAAAAGCGTCAACTCCCGCATTTGCTAAAACTTCGTCTTCAATTTCAAGGATTAAATCTTTTAAAGATTTGCGCTCGCTGACCAATTTATCTTTTGCTATCAAATCTTTGATAGTCCATCTTTCTTTGAGAATATCCGATAATTTTTCAGAGGCTTTGGGAATACTTGGTATATCTTCAAAAAAATTTGGGTCTTTGCGATGATAAAAAGAAATTGATTGCCCATTTGTCCACACGCCGATAGGCGCGCCTGTGGCATTGCAATATGATTTTAATTGTTCTTTTCCGTCTTTTAGTTTTGGCTTTTTTAATTCAACGATAATATATGGCGTGGTGGTTTGGTCTTTATCAAAAATAACAATAACCGCCCGTTTTTTCTCTCTGCCGAAAGAGACGGGATATTCAAGTTCTATCCGTTTTGCAGGATATTTAAACTCATCCATTATGCTCATAATAAACAATTGCCTAACCGCTTCTTCAGGAGTTAATTTGATTTCCTTTTTGCGTATTAGACAATTGACAAAATAATCGGTTTTTCCTTTTGAGGCGCGGGATAGAATAGTTTTTTCAAAAACCGCTATAGCCCCCTGCGAAAATTGGTCAAGTTTGTAATTTGAACTTTTGAGTATTTCTGATAAAAGCATTTGAAGCCTCCTAAGGCGTAAAATAAAATTTTATTGATTTTTCAATGCGTTCCCTTAATCTGCCTTTGTCACAATTTTTTTGAGATTTCCGTTTGTTTGTGTTCAAAGGCGCTGCTCATATAGTCTATTTGTTATCCATTATTTTTTATTCTAATTCGTTTTGGGAGATTTTGGGCTTCAAAGATTTGACCTGTTTTGTCATTGCCGATATCGGCAATTTCTTTTAACTTATCTATTAAACCCAAAACAAATAAAACCGAAGCATATCCCGCCATAGCAGTATTGGGATTTCCTTTTTCAATTTTTATAAGGGTAACTTCAGTAATGCCCGCCCGTTGCGCCATCAAAGCCATAGGAATACGGCGGCGGCGGCGAGCCTCATTTATGTCCTGTCCCAATTTACGCAATGCGCTCATAGCAGGCAATGGTAAGTGAATTCTTTGACTCATCTTTAACTCCTTTTTATTCATTATACACTATATTCAAATATATTTTATACTTGATTTGCTATATTGAAATATATTTTATATTAAAAAGGAGTTTAAAAACAAGCGTTATGAGATATTGCTCATTCCACCTGCTATTACTATTTTTCTCCCTTATTGTATCTTGTTACTATCCCTTCAATATCTCCCACTCGCCTTTTTTGGTGGCGCCAGTGTGGCGGATGATGCCTTTTTCCTTTAACCTTGTTAGATTCCATTTTGCGCCGTCTGTTGTTAAGTTTAATACTGCCGCTAATTCTCTTGTGGTGATGGCGGGGTTTTGTTTTATGGCGTATAAGATTATCTTTTGACTTTTGGATACGCCTTCTTGGGTAGTCCGTTCACTGATTTGAATGGGTTTTGGGATTTCTTGGGTAGCGTTTTGGGGTTTTGGGATGATTTTTTCTGCTTTTTGAGTGTTTTCTTGGGCAGTTTCTTTTGACGATATTGTTTCAGCGTCAAAAAAATTGTTTTTGAATCTAAAAACTGTTACTGAGCCTTTTCCTATTGAGTTGTTTGCTTCTCTTTGATATGCCATTTTTTTGTCCTCCTATGCGCTATTTGTTTTTGGGTTTCTTTATTATTGCAATGCAGCCGTTTAGTTCTTGGGAATTTAAGAGTTTGGATGAAATTATAAAAATTGTTATCGCGGAGGCTATTGCCAAGAATACGCTTGCATATATATTGCTTGTTATATTTGCGCTTACAAAATAAGCGGCTGCGCCTGCCAATATTGATGAAAATAATGTTTTACTTCCTGAAATTATTATGTTTTTAATGCCTAACCGTCCGATTTTTTTTCTTAAAAAATAGGCAAGCAAGAATAAATTTAGATATGACGCAAGCGCTGTGGCAAGGGCAAGACCCCCTACCCCCATCTTATACATCAATAAGACGCATAAAATCACATGGACTACCATAGCAATTGCGGCTGTTTTTACCGGAGTCTTTGTATCTTGAAAAGAATAAAAAACATTGGCGCATAATCTGGCGGCGGCATAAGCGGGAAGTCCTAAGGAATAATAAAAAAGAGCGGAATTTGTCATAAGAGAGGCGGTCAAATCAAATCTGCCACGCTCAAATAAAACCCTCACTATCGGAAAACCGATTAACATCAATCCCACTGCCGCAGGTATTAAAGCAAAAAGTGAAAATCTTATTGAATAATCAAGCGAATTTTTAATGCCGTCCATATCTTTTAAAGCGACAGCCTCAGACATTGCGGGTAGGGAGACGCTCGCAAGGGCAAGACCAAAAATCGCAAGCGGCAATTGCATTACTCTATTGGAATAATACATAGCTGTAATAGAGCCGCTGTCTAAAAAAGAAGCGCAGATATTGTCAACAAAAGCATTGATTTGGTCAACGGATAATCCTATTAAAGAGGGGATCATCAAAAAAACAATCTTTTTGATAGCGGGATGTTTTAGATTGATTTTGAATTTTAGACTATA
>JAISKX010000255.1 GCA_031260765.1 Endomicrobium sp.
CAAACAAAGTCGTTGTCTGCCCACCCTTGCGGGGGAAGTCCCGCGAAGCGGGAAAGGGGGGTGTCGCAGAGCGTTAATCGCAGAGCGTAAAACAAAAGGCAAATGACAAACGGAAACAACAAAAGGCAAAGGCGGCTTCGCCCACCCCCCTTCCCTTTCAGGACTTCCCCCGCAAGGGGGGCAGACACAAATAGTTGTTTTTTGGCGCAATATAATGTATATAATGCTCCTCAGCAATAAAGATATTTGAATAAGAAGTTTCGCCCTAAAGGGCATAAAACAAGTTAAAGGAAGTTCCGTAAAAGGCTTTGCCTCATTCGGATGCTGCCCCGCAACGGTAAAAAAGTTTATACTTTTAAGCCCGGTCTATTAACTTGGAGCAAAAATTATTTTGCTTAACTTTCGAGGGAAAGAGGATAATATATTAAAGTCCGCTTTTACACTTGTAAAGGCGGGCTTTTTTATTGTTATAGAAAGCTTATCCTGATAAGAAATAGGAAAAAAGGAAAAATGAAAAAATTTTTATTGATTGTCATCTCAATTTTGATGTTTTCAAGTATGGTTTATGCTAAGGCATATACACGCATAATCTCTCTTGCTCCATCTATCACAAAGAGTCTTTATGAATTGGGCATAGATAAGGAATTGCTCGGCATTACTTCTTTTTGTCCTAAGGGGAAATCTCAAAAAGAAATTATAGGCACTCTTATAGAACCTGACTTGGAAAAAATCATCTCTTTAAAACCTGATTTGATTATCGCCGCTAAAGAAGGCAATAGCAAAGTTATGGTTGAGAAATTACAAAGAGCGGGTTTTGATATATATACTATGGAGATGTCTCAAGGTTTTGAAGAGCTTTGTAAAAATTTTGAAGCTCTCGGCAAAGTTTTGGGGAAAGAAAAAGAGGCAGGAAATATAATCAAAAAAGCTCAAAGCCAGATTGATGAAATTTATAAGGCGGCTCAAAACAGACAAATTCAAACGGTGTTTTGGGAAATAGGCGATAAGCCTCTTTATACGGCAGGCGGCAAAAGCTTTTTAAACGGATATAACAAATATTCAAATACAAAAAATATTTATGACGGCGTCTTAAATGCGCGCTATAGTCCTATAGATATTGAAGATGTTTTAATGAGAAATCCCGATATAATAATAGCGGCTGATATGGATGGAAACGATGCCGCTCAAATAAGAAGTTCTTGGGCAAAATACTCAAGCATAAAAGCCGTAAAAAATAAGAAAATTTATGTTTTTAGTGCCGATGACTTATTTGGTTTAACTCCGACAATTTTTGCCGAAACATTGAAAAAAATATTCAATACTATTCAATAACAAAAAGGAATTTATGAAATCTAAACTTTTATTCATTTATATTTTTTTACCTTTATTGCTTGCCGTTGTATTTATATTCTCATTGATAAGCGGCTCAAGCGATATTTCTTTTATAGAGGCTTTTAAGGCTTTGTTTTCCGAGCAGATTTCTGATAATGCTTTGATAGTTAAAAGCATTCGTTTTCCAAGAATAATAATGGCAATGGCAGTAGGCGCAGGGCTTGCCGTAAGCGGATGCGTTTTTCAGGCTGTGTTGAAAAACCCTTTGGCTGAGCCTTTTACTTTGGGGATTTCCGGCGGAGCGTCTTTTGGGGCGGCGATTGCTTTTGTTTTTGGTCTTGCGTCAAATTTATTTGTTTTACCGCTTTTTGCTTTTAGCGGCTCTCTGTTTGCGGTTTTTATTGTTTATGTTTTGAGCATGAGAAAAAGATTTGATTCAAACTCTATGCTTTTATCGGGCGTTATCATAAGTTATGTTTTCTCGTCGGCGGTGATGCTTTTATTTGCAATATCGGACGCAAGCCGTATGCAGGCGGCTTTTATGTGGCTTATAGGCAATTTCTCTTCTTTTGACGAAAGACTGCTGCCGATAGTTGCGGCAATCAATATAGCGGGCGTGATAATTCTTTGTTTGATAGCAAATATAATAAATATTATTTCAATAGGCGCTGACAAATCCAAATCCTTAGGTTTAAATGTCAATGCCGCAATCAAAGTAGTTTTTATAATAGCTTCTTTTATCGCCGCATCGTCGGCGTCTGCTTGCGGCGTAATCGGTTTTGTCGGGCTTATGTCTCCGCATATAATGAGAAAATTTGTAGGCGCAAATCATATTTATCTTATGCCTGCAAGCGCATTATTCGGCGCGATTTTTCTCCCCTTTTGCGATACCATAAGCAGAATAATAGTATCTCCCGTAATACTTCCCGTAGGAGTAATTACAAATATAGCGGGCGGGATATTCTTTATCACTCTTCTATTAAAGGAAAGAAACAATGCTTGAAATTAAAAATCTTTACGGCGGATATGGGCAAAAGGATATATTGAAAGATATAAATATCTCAATAGAAAAAGGCTCTTTTTGCGGACTTATAGGCAGGAATGGGGCGGGTAAAAGCGCATTGCTTAAAACTATTTGCTCTTTATTAAAGCCTTCAAAAGGTGAGATTTTAATAGATGGACAAAACACGGCGCTCTTGTCAAAAAAAGATTTGGCAAAAAGAATAGCTTTTATGCCGCAAACTCTTGAGACATCTTTTGATTTTACCGTCCGAGAATTTTTAACCTTTGCCAGATTTCCATATATGGGAGTTTTTAAAATTCCGTCCCAAAAAGATTATGAGGCTATAGACAAGATATTAGATTTTATGGGTTTAAAAGATTTTGCAAAAAAAAGCATAAATGAACTTTCAGGCGGCGAGCGGCAAAAAGTCTCAATAGCCCAAATCATAGCTCAAGACGCAGGCATTTTAATCTTTGACGAGCCGACAGCCCATTTGGATATCGGC
>JAISKX010000009.1 GCA_031260765.1 Endomicrobium sp.
TTTTATGACAACCTGCTGATGAAGTGATGATTTAGCCATGTTTTCCTCCTACTATTTATTATTTTTGAATTTGGATTGGCGGGATAGTAGCAAAAAGGCGGGGAAAAGACAAACGGCGGGTTTTGTTTCCAAAGCAAATCTATATAAAGTCGGATTATTTATTATCTACCTTGCTTGTTTCTTTTGCGGGAGAAAAAGGATTGAAAAATACCGGCGGCTTCGCCCACCCCCCTTCCCGCCTTTCAGGCGGACTTCCCCCGCAAGGGGGGCAGACAAAGACTTTGTTTGCGTGGCAAACCTTCTATAAGACTATGGACTATTTGTCAATTTATGCTTTATTTTGATATAGTAGCCGAGCTTTTAAAAAAACTTTGGGGAGAGGGTAAATGAAAGATATTCATTATTATATTCAACTTCTTATTGACTATGCGGTAAAAAAGGATTTGATAAAAGAAAATGATAGGACTTGGGCGGCAAATCAAATAATTGCGAAATTAAAATTGCCTTGCTTTAACCCTTCCGCAATCAATGAGGCATCGCCTCAAGAGGCATTGCCTCAATATCCGGACGCAATTTTGTCTGAAATCTCTAAATTTGCGGTAAAAAATAAAATCATAGAAGATGTGCCGGCGCTAAAAGCGCTTTTTGAGACTGAAATAATCGGCGCTCTTTTGCAAAGACCGTCGGATTTTGTTTCTTCCTTTGAGAAAATAAGAAAAAACAAAGGCGCTAAAAGCGCAATACAATGGCTTTATGAAAAAGAAAAACAGGCTTTTTATATCAAAGTTAAAGAAATCAAAAAGAATATACAATGGAAAACCCAAACGCAATACGGGACATTAGACCTCACAATCAACCTTTCAAAACCTGAAAAAACACAAAAAGAAATAGCCCTCTTAAAAACACAAGGCGCAAAAGCGCTTAACGATTTTGTATATCCTAAATGCGTATTGTGCGCTCAAAACGAAGGGTTTGCAGGAAATTTTAAATATCAAGCCAGACAGAATTTAAGACTTATCCCTATGACGCTTGGCGGGGAGAAATGGTATTTTCAATTTTCGCCTTTCGTCTATTATAATGAACATTGCATAGTTCTTGACGAGACGCATAAGCCTATGAATATAAATGAAAAAACTTTTGTCCGCTTTTTGGATTTTCTTGAAAAGTTTCCGCACTATTTTATCGGCTCAAACGCCGACTTGCCGATAGTCGGCGGCTCAATTTTAAATCACGACCATTATCAGGGCGGGAATTATGTTTTCCCTATACAGACGGCAAAAACAAGAAAAAATTTTAAATTAAAGAAATTTCCAAAACTAAAATGTTCCGTTTTGGATTGGTCTTTGAGCGTCATAAGGCTTGCCGGGGCGAGGAAAGACATTTTGGCGGCGTCTTCTCTTATATTAAACAGATGGAAAAATTACAGCGATATAACTGTGAACATCAAAGCCTATACAAAAAAACAAAGACATAATACTGTTACGCCGATAGCAAGAAAAATCGACAGGAATTTTATTATGGATTTGGTTTTGAGAAATAATAGAGTTGCAAAAGATTCTAATGAAGGGATTTTCCATAGCGCGCCGCAATATCATCATATAAAGCGTGAAAATATTGGTTTGATAGAAGCAATGGGTATGGCTATACTGCCTGCAAGATTAAAAAAGGAAATCCAAATAGTAAAAGATTGTTTGATAGGCGCAAAACTTGAAAAAATAAAAGCGGATAAAGATGCAAATAAACATTATGAATGGGCAAAAGAATTGGCGGCAAAATACAAATTTAACTCTAAAAATGCAGATGATATATTGAAAAAAGAGGTCGGAATGATTTTTGCAGAAAGTCTAAAATGCTGCGCTGTATTTAAAGATGATGAAAAAGGCAGAAATGCTTTTGACAGATTTATAAAAACTCTTTCCCAATGATTACCACAAAAACTTTAAAGGGTCCATTGATTGGTCGCCTTTTTTTACAGTGAAATGCAGATGCGGTCCCGTCACTCTGCCGCTTGCTCCGCTTCTTCCTATGAATTGTCCCGCGCGGACTCTTTGCCCTTCTCGGACTGCAATGCTTGATAAATGTCCATAATGAGTAATATATCCGTTTCTATGGTCTATAAAAACTGCCACGCCGTAATATCCCACATCATAACTTGCCACTATAACAAAACCGTCAGCCGCCGCGCCTACTAAACTGCCCATCGGCGCTCTTATATCTATGCCTCCGTGCACGCTGACCGCGCCTGTCACAGGGTGGCGGCGTCTGCCGAAAGCGCTTGTGATTGCGCCTCCGAGCGGAGAAATAAACATATCCCTTAAAGCATAAGCTTCTTGCATTTTTTGATTCATCAAATCTACAGCCGGCTTTTTGCCGGGTATAAAAATATAGTCTCCCTCTGTTAGTTTTCCTACCGTATAATTTGTATCTCTTAAAATTTTGGCGTCATCAATATCATATTTGTCGGCGATTTTTTCCCAAGTGTCGCCTTTTTGAATGGGATGAAGAGAGCCGCCGGAAGAGGGAATTAAGATTTTTTGATTTGTATTTATATTGTATGTGGTTAATTGAGGATTATTGCCTATCAAAGTGTGGACTGAATAGTGATATTTGCTCGCGAGTTTCCAGAGATTGTCGCCGCGGCGGACGGTATATACAAAGAAATTTACGCCTTTGACGCGCGGAGCAATATATTGACGGCGGGCTTCTACATCTCGTAATAAAACATCGGTTGAAAATGTAGGGATTTCCACTTTTTCTACATCAGCGGCAATTCTGTATGCAATAATGCGGATTATTATTTGTGATAAAAGAATTGCGATTATAAGCGCAAGAAAGAAAACAGCCCATCTGTGCGCGCCTTCTTTTAGATTTATGAATTTAGATTTTTCTGATTCCATTGTTTATCCTATCATTGTAAAGATAATATATTGGGGATATGCTCTTCCATGCCTATTGCCATTATGTGGACGCCGTCTGAGAAAGTTTTTAAATCGCTTATCAATTCTGAACAGATTTTTATGCCTTCTGATAAAGGGTCGGAAGCGGAATTTATGCGCTCTTGTATTTTGATTGGAATATTGACGCCCGGAAGTTTTTGTAGAAATTGCATAAATTTTGGAGACTTTATTAGAGTAATCCCCGCTAAAATTTTGACATTTGGATTTTTGATTTTATCAAAGAATGTTTTGTATTGAGCGGCGTCAAAAATCGTCTGGGTTTGAAAAAATTCCGCGCCTGCTAAAATCTTTTTCTTTAACATCAAAACCTGCAAATCGTTCGGCGTTGCAGCTGGATTTACTGCGGCGCCTATACAGAATTTCGGGCTGCCTTTAAGTTTTTTGCCCGCCAAGTCAATGCCTGTCTCAAGAGTTCTTGCCGCTTTTATCAATTGCAATACATCTAAATCATATACAGGTTTTGCGCTTGGATATTCTCCCGCGCTTGGATGGTCGCCGCTTATTATTAAGACATTTTCTATGCCTAAAACGCTCGCGCTTAAAAGCTCGCTCTGCAAGGCTATTCTGTTTCTGTCTCTTACAGTGATTTGCAAAATCGGTTCAAAACCTTTTTCAAGCAGAATTTTGCACATGGCAAGAGAGCCCGTCCGCATAGAAGCCCGCTGATTGTCTGTGACATTTACAGCGTCTAAATCTCTTAAAGATTCGGCTCGCATTAAAAAAGAGGAAATGTCCGTGCCTTTAGGAGGAAACAATTCCGCTGTGATTAAAAACTTGTTTGATTTTAATTTTTCTTTGAAATTCATAAATGTCCTTAGTTGTCATTGTTGTTTACTGTCATTCTGCGTAAATCTGGTTTGTCATTCTGCGCGAAGTCGCAGAATCCATACAATTAAATCTTTTTTCAACTTTTGTTTTTACCACTAACAGCAAAGGCTTGAAGAACTGCATATCATAGATTCTGCGACTTCGCGCAGAATGACAACACCCACACGATTATCTCGGCTCTATAAATCTGTTTAAAAACTTGTCTAAGGCATTGTTTTGTTTTAATTTCTCATATATCAAAACCCAGACGCAGTCTTTTGCTGGGTCTATTTCGCATTTGCCGTTGACAAAACCGCCGCAAGGTCCGTTGACTAAACTTTTTGGACATCTTGTTTTAGGGCATATACCTTGAGTATAAGACAAAATGCAATCTCCGCAAACAGAACAGAACTTGCTATAAGAAGGCTCAACCGCCGCTATGGCTGCAGAATTTAAAACGGCAATCAAGCGCTTATCTGAAAAACTGCCCACAGCTTGAACGCCTGTGCCGCAAGACAAAAATAAAATCGTTTTTGCTTTTTGGAAATTTATATTTTTAGACAAAGTCTCTTGCGCTTTTTGCGTATTGCAAACCGCCCCGAGAATTTCAATGCCTAAAACTTTTATATTATTATCCGAAAGCAATTTAGAAATAGTTTCCACCGCTTGCTTATCCGCCGTATGAGACTTAACGGCGCAGCCTGCGCAAGCGATTATAAAAACAGCGCTTTCACCTTTGAGACTTTCTAAAATTTCTTCATCTGATTTTTTTATAGTTAATATCATTTTATACTCAATGCGCTTATGGCTTTTTCTAAACCTAAATTTATGACTTCGTCAAAAAAAGATACGGCTTTTTGGACAATTAAATCAACCGCCTCTTTTTCTTCTTGGCGAAATTTTGACAGAACGAAATCTATTGTTTTCATATATTCAGGTATAGGTCCTATGCCGAGTTTCATTCTTGCAAAATTTTCTCCGCCAAGACGGCTTATGAGAGACTTTAATCCATTATGTCCCGCTGAAGAGCCTGAAAGGCGGACTCTAAATGTTCCCAGATTTATGGCAAAATCATCGTAAAAAACAAAAATTTCATTGGGCGCAATTTTGTAATACTTTGCAAAATCCGCCACTGCGTCGCCGGAATTATTCATAAAAGTGAGCGGCTTTAACAGATAGATTTTCTCTTGCGGATTTTTGCTATAAAAAGAAATATCCGCCAGAGAATTCCAATTTTTAAATTCTAAACTCTTAGCTTGCGCTATAGAGTCTAAAACTATGAAACCGAAATTATGGCGGGTATTCTTATATTGGTCTGTCGGATTTCCCAACCCGACAAAAAGTCTGATAGACATATTTTATTTCTTAGCAGGCGCGGCTTTTGGCGCTCCGGCTTGACCCGCAGCAGGCGCAGCGGCTCCTTCCTCGCCTTCTTTATCTTTCTTGCCCTTTGATATAACTTCAGGCTGAGCAGGCTCCGTTCCTGCAACAGCGGCGGCATCGACAGGCGCAGCTTCTTCTTCTTTAACTGCGACAATATGAACTATGAGAGTGGAAGGCTCTTGAAGATATTCTACCCCGTCAAGTTTAGGAAGGTCTTCTATTCTAATGCCTTGCCCTATGCCCAAAGGAGAAACATCTATGGCTATGCTCTTTGGTATATTTGTAGGCAAACATTTTACTTTGACTTCTCTGAGAATAGATTCCATTAAAGCGCCGAAATTCTTTACTCCGTCGGCAATGCCTTCAATGCGTATAGGCACCAAAACTTCCACAGTGTCTTGCAAAGATATAGATTGGAAATCTATATGTATAGGCTCTTGGCTGATAATGTCTCTTTGCAAAGTTTTTACAATAGACGGTTTTTTACCGTCTTTAAAATCAAGGGTGATGACGGAATTTAATCCGCCCGACTCTATGATTTCCACAAATGTCTTTGAGTCCACCGCTATGGTTTTAGAGTCTATGCCCTTGCCGTAAAACACAGCGGGAACTTTTCCGCCCCTTCTAAGATTTGCAAGAACTCCTTTTGAACTCACTTCCCTATTTTCTACGCTCAATAATGCTTCTTTCATTTAATCCTCCGTTTGTTATCCCATTACTTTACGCATTAAAAAAACAATGCGCTTACTGATTCGTCTTTTGAAATTCTCGTAATAGCGTCCGCTAAAATTGAAGAGATGCTGATTACTGAGATTTTCTTTGTATTTTCTGACTCTTGTAAAGGGATAGAATCGGTTATAATCAATTCCTCCAGACAAGAATCCTGTATTCTTTTTTTCGCTCCGCCGGAAAGAACGCCGTGAGAAGCTGTAGCAAAAACTTTTGCCGCGCCCTTTTCCTTTATAGCCGCCGCAACTTTTGTGAGCGTTCCCGCAGTATCAACCATATCGTCTATTATCATACAGATTTTATCTTTCACTTCGCCGATAATATTCATTATAGAAGCTTCATTAGGCTGCGGTCTTCTTTTATCAACTATAACCAAATCCGCATTCAAATCTTTTGCATAGGAGCGCGCCCTTTCCACTCCTCCTGCATCAGGCGCTACCACTACAAGGTCGTCATAATTTTTTTCTTTGATATAGTTGATAAGAACGGGCTTTGCATATAGATGGTCAACGGGAATATCAAAAAAACCTTGAATTTGCCCAGCATGCAAATCCATAGCTAAAAGTCTTGTAATCCCGGCAGTGTCAAGCAGATTTGCAACAAGCCTTGCGGTAATAGGAACTCTCGGCTCAGACTTTCTGTCCTGCCTGGCATAACCATAATAAGGCATCACAGCGGTAATTCTTTTTGCCGAAGCCCTTTTTAGAGCGTCAGCCAAAACCAACAATTCCATAAGATTTTCATTGACAGGCTGGCAAGTGGGTTGAATTATATAACAATCAGCCCCTCTGACATTATCAAGAACTTGCGCTCTTATTTCCCCATCGCTGAACCGTTCAAGTTTTCTATCCGCTAAATCAACTCCTAATCTTTGAACGATTTTTTTAGAAAGTTCAACATTGGCATTTCCTGAGATAATTTTAAGTTTCATCATCAAATCCCCTTTATTATTTTTTGAACGATTTTAAAATCTCTTTACTTAAATGCTGCTGTTTTGCTCTTGCTATTGCAAGTTGATGAGGCGGAATATCGCGCGTTATAGTTGACCCCGCCGCAATCAACGCATTTTTGCCGACTTTTACAGGCGCAACAAGATTGACATTAGAGCCTACAAAAACATTGTCGCCTATTTTAGTTTTATGTTTTTTATATCCGTCAAAATTACAAGTGATAGTCCCTGCTCCAATATTTACGGCTTTCCCTATATTAGCGTCGCCTATATAAGAAAGATGATTGACTTTTGCGCCTTTTTCTATAGTTGACTTTTTTATTTCGCTAAAATTCCCAACTTTAACATTTTCTTTTAAATGCGATTCGGGTCTTATATGGGAAAAAGGTCCTATATGAGCGCCTTTTTCTATCACAGCTCCTTTTATATAGGAATAAGAGATAAAAACGCCGTCTGCTATTTTGGAGTCCGCTATATAACTTGAACCTTCTATTATGCAATTTTTGCCGATTTTGACATTATTTGCGATATAAGCGCCCGGATAAATTATAGTGTCTTGCCCTATTTGGGCGTCTGCTGATATATAGACCGCTTTTGGATTGATAAAGGAAACACCTTTTTGTAGAAGTTCTTGGATTTTTCTGTCTTGTATTATGTTTTCTGTTTCTGCAAGTTCTTTTCTATTGTTGATGCCTTTTACTTCGCTATTATCGTCCGTTTTATACAGTCCCACCGATTTGCCTTCTTGCTTTAAAATGGCGATAGAATCGGTGACATAATATTCTTTTTTAACATTATTAGGTTTGATTTTAGAAAGAACGCTCCAAATCCCGCTATCAAAACAATAAATCCCGCTATTGATTTCTTTTATATTCTTTTCCTCTTGCGAGGCGTCTTTTTCTTCAACAATTGCTTCAAAATTCAATTTGTTTTTTACTATCCGTCCATATCCAAAAGGATTATCAACTATTGTTGATAAGACTGAAGCTGAATGATTATTCTTACTATTATATTTAAGCAAAGCCGATATTGTAGAAGATTTTATGAGCGGCACATCGCCGCTTATCACTAATATATTACCTTTATAGTTTTCCAATGCGCTTTTCGCTTGCAAAAGAGCGTGCGCTGAACCTTTTTGCTCTCTTTGGTAAACTATTTTGACATTTAGCCCGTCCAAACTCTTTTCCACAAGCTCAGATTTATGACCCAAAACAATAACAATATTGTCAGGTTTCAACTTTGAAACAGAGTCTATGACCCATTTGAGCAAAGTTTTTCCCGATAATTTGTGTAAAACCTTAGGAATTTCAGATTGCATTCTTGTTCCGGAACCTGCGGCAAGAATTACTGCGGAAAAATTTGTCATTTCTGTCCTTTAAGATTGGATTTAAACCGCGCGGATTATACTAAAAATTTATTCTAAAACAAAAAGCCCATCACGGCAACGGCATTTTGTTATTTTATTTTTAAATACATTGCGGAGTTGGCGGGGAGTTTTAATGAGCCTTTAAAGTCTATGGGGGCGTTTGTTAAAAGGTCTATTGCTTCAAATGTTGGGTAGTTGAATTGGGTATTGTATTCGTTGGGAGAAGAGTTTATGCAGATTAGGAATTTGGCGGGTTCGCAACAGCATGACTGTCGTTCAAAAATCAATTGTTGATTGCTCACGAAAATCTCATTGTAAGAGCCGTTTATCAATGTTTCGTTTTCTTTGCGGATTTTTATTAAGTTGATTATATGTTGTGTGAGCGCGTTTTCTTGGGCAGTTTCAAAATATGGGCGGATAGTTTTATCGTCTTTTTCGCTTCTTATGCCTTCCGCGCCCCATTCGCTGCCATAATATATGCAGGGATTTCCGCCGATTGCAAATAAAAGAGCGTAAACTAATGGTAAATGAGCCTTGTTTTTGAGAATGCTCGCAAGACGGCTAACATCGTGATTGTCGGCAAATTCTAATAGGCTCTTTCCTTTATATATGCCTTGTGCGCCAAATTGATGTTTTAGACTATAAGCAATTTCAAAAAGATTATTATCATTAAAACTTGAATAAAAACCTTTATAACAAACATAATCTGTGCAGGAATCAAGCATTTCATCATTTACAAGTCTGTTATAGTCCCCATGTATAGCTTCGCCCAATAATAAAAAATCCTCTTTTAGCGCTTTGATTTCATATCGCAATCTTTTTATAAAATCCGCATCAAGAACATAGGCGACATCAAGACGCACCCCGTCAATGTCAAATTCACTAATCCAAAACTTTATTGCGTCAAGCAAATAATCTATAAGACTTTGATTTTTAAGATTGAGGCGGACGAGTTCAAAATGTTCTTCCCACCCCTCATAATAAAAAGGAGCTCCATAAGCGCCTTGTTTAGAAAAATCTATATAAAACCAATCCTTATATTGAGAGTTTTCCCTATACAATTTGACATCTTCAAAAGCCCAAAAATTTGTCCCCGTATGATTAAAAACCCCGTCCAAAACAACTTTTATATTATTATTATGCAGATTTTGGACAATTTCTTTAAAGTCAGCATTGGAGCCGAGACGGCAATCAATCTGTCTAAAATCTTTAGTATCATATCCATGCGAATCGCTCTCAAAAACAGGACAAAAATACACGGCGTCAATACCTAACTTTTTAAAATGGGATATCCACCCATTGACTTTGCCGATTCTGTTTTGGCGAATGCCGTCATTCCCCCAAGGCGCCCCGCAAAATCCCAATGTATAAATCTGATAAAAAACCGCTCCCTCAAACCAATTCATTTTTTGTCCTTTTATAGATTATAATTTTTATTGATTACAATGATTTATGCCCAATTCTCAATTTTAAGATTTGGGATTTTAGAGAAGTGTTTTTGATTGTTGGTAATTAAAACCACATCAACGCTTAATGCGCAACTTGCAAGCGGCGTTTTCAGATTTGTTTTTAATAATATAATTACAAATATCGGTATCTTATTTATTTGCCCCGCCTTGTTTTGCAATAGGCGCTATGCTTAGGTCTAAAATTTGAGAGTTTTTATTGCCTATCACTTTTACAAATCTTATATTTGCATCTTCGTATTTTGACAGGAAATTAGCAGTCTCTTGCTGTAAAGATAATTGTAAGACTTCCCGCGCTTCGCTTATTATATCTATATTGGCAGATAGATAGAGCGTTCTGGTTTCCACTTTTAAAAATCTTAAATTTACATTTGATACGGAAGCGGCAAATAAAGGGTTTGAACGAATATCATTCATAATATATGAGACTATAAGCCGTCCTGCAAATTCATCTATGCTTATATCGCGCTTGTCCGCTATGGAAAATTTGGCTGTTTGAGGACCTTCTATCTCAATCATGCTTCTTGATAAAAAATCGTCCCTTGAAATACGCATATAATAAAAAGCTTTAAAATCGTCTATGTTTTGTCCCATTCTAAAAAGTATGCTTTTATCTTTGGGATAGGCGCTCACTATAACAAATTTAATGTCTGAATCGCTGCTTAAAACGACTCTTGTCATGGCGCTAAAAGCCTCGCTTACCAAATCAAAAGAACTTTTTATTTCATCTTGTTTTTTGGCGACAGAATCAAGCTCTATGTCAAGATACAGAGTGTTTTGAATTATGACGACAGTAGAATCTATGCCAAGCTCTTTTTTGACAAGACTTTTCAATTCATCGGAGAGTTTGTCTTTATGATAGGAAGTCCCGCTGCAAGAAAGCAGGACAAAAGCAAAAATGACAAATAAAATGATTTTTTTAAAAGATTTCATAAAAAGGTTAAGTTGAGGCTTTTTTTCTTGCGGCGGCTCTTCTGCGGTCTCTATCTTGTTTGAGCCATGACATATATGTGCTAAAAGAAACCACTCTGCCCGTTCTGTTTATCCATACATAGGACGCCAAATTATCGCTAAACCTGATTTTTGAAAAAGGACCTTCAGCCCCACTGACGCTAAACCAAGCGGAACCTATGATGTTTTTGCCGCTTGACTTTCTCCCATATTCCCTTAACTGTTCCTGAACAATTCTTTCTGCCGTAGCCGCAGGCGGGCGTGTTGTGATGAACTCTATATGTAAAGTGTCCGCCATATCTGCGGATTTCTTCTTATAATTAGCATTATAATCTATCCCTTTGACATAATCCCCAAAAGCTGAAATAGTAAATGTAAAACACAAAGCCAAACACACAAAAATAATCTTTTTCATATACCCTTCCTTATTATTGGTCTTTTAAAGCGAGGGAGGATTTTATCATATAAGGGATTTTGACGCAAAGCGCTGTGGAACGGCACAATAAAGGCTTCCCGCAAGGGGCAGACAACTGACTTTAACCTTTTAGTTTCTCAAAATCACTGCTTTTATGAGTGAATTTATCTTTCTTCGAAAAAAGGGGGAAGTCAGGCGCTATTTTC
>JAISKX010000119.1 GCA_031260765.1 Endomicrobium sp.
AAAGTTATAGATACATCGCTCGGCTTTACCCCTCTTCCGGGTATAGTGATGGGTTCAAGAAGCGGAGATTTTGACCCGGCAATAATTCCATTTTTGATGGGCATATATCCAGAATTGAAAGACCCGACGGCTTTAAGCGATATGTTAAACAAAAAAAGCGGTTTATTGGGCATAGCCGATTCTTCCGATATGCGCGGCATAATAGAGGCGAAAAACAAAGGCGATAAAAAATCAGAACTTGCTTTTAAAATGCTCTGTTATAGCGTCAAAAAATACATAGGCTCATATTTTGCCGCTTTAAACGGCATAGACGCTCTAATTTTTACAGCCGGCATAGGCGAGAATTCCGCGCCTGTCAGAGAAGAGATATGCAAGGGTTTAGAAGCCTTAGGCATAGAGATAGATTTAGCGCAAAATCAGCGCTCAGGCGACGAGAGATTTATCTCAACGGCAAATTCAAAAGTGAAAATAATGGTAATCCCGACAAATGAAGAACTTATGATAGCAAGAGAAGCGATAAAAACATTAGAAAATCAAAAATAGTAAGAATTTCACTTGTAATAAATCGTAGGGGCAGACTCATGCGTCTGCCTTAGAAACAGGAAAACAAAAATGAAAAAAGTAAAAGCGCTAATTTTTAGGACGGCGGGGACAAATTGCGACTATGAAACTCAAACTGCTTTTGAAGAATGCAAGGCTGTTGTTGATAAAATTCATATCAATGCCGCTATTGAGAATAAAAACAAATTATCCGAATATGATATATTGGTTTTTCCGGGCGGGTTTTCCTATGGGGACGATATAGCTTCAGGTAAAATTTTAGCTAATGAAGTCAAAAATAAGCTCGGCGACATTTTGCAAAAGTTTGCTTTAAGCGCAAAACCTATAATAGGTATATGCAATGGCTTTCAAGTTCTTATTAAAATGGGTCTTTTGCCCGACCCGCATTCTTTTGAACAGATTGCAACTTTGTCAAATAATGATTCCAATAAATTTGAATGCCGCTGGATATATTTAAAAACCAAAAATGACTTTCAGAAAGACAGCTCTTGTCTGTGGACAAAAAATTTGCCGGATATTATAACTTTGCCGATAGCGCATGCCGAAGGGAAATTTATTGCAAAATATAAAAAGGTTTTAGACGACTTAAAGAAGAATAATCAAATAGCATTAAGATACTGCGATAGAGACGGCAATATTCCTCAATATCCGTTCGACCCTAATGGCTCAGAGCGGCAAATTGCAGGCATTTGCAATCAAAAAGGAAATGTCTTTGGTCTTATGCCTCACCCGGAAAGATTTGTGTTTTCCGCTCAACATCCTTTAAAAGAAAGCGCAGACGGCGGAAAATACGGTTGGGGAAAAATCATCTTTCAAAATGCAGTGGAGTATGTAGGATAACCGGCTATAAGCCGTAAAAAAAGGAGAAATCAATGATGAAAAAGATGAAAATTATGTTGTCCGTAGCAGCAATTTTGTCTATTGCAGTAAATGTTTTTGCAGCAAAGATTGACAATTATTTTGAGTATGCAAAGAACAATGAAGCTCTGTTGACGGCGTTTTTACACAAAATGCCTAAAGGCGCGGATTTGGAAAACAATCTTTCTTATGCAGGGTATGGCGAGTATATGATTGATTATGCGATTAAAAACAATTTGGCTTTTGATCGGCAGACGCAGAAAATAGTAGCGGATACGAAGAGTTCCACAAGCACAAAAAAGCAGACCGCCGCTCAAAAAGCCGCCGTAGATGCGGCAAATAGTTCGGTTTGGACGGCTTCGGATTTGGCGTATAATTCACTCGCTTATGCGGAAGCATTGCGCGCGCTTAGCGCGAATGCGACTATTGCAAAATCCGCTAATGCTGTTGATTATTATGAAACTGTAAGAAGAATTTTGACGAGAGCTGTAAATCAAAACATTCTATATGTTGAACTGACGGCAAGCCTTCAAGGAGAAGATTATGAATATTGGCTTGATAGAATAGAAGCAATTCGTAAAGATGTAGCCGCTAAAGCAAAAAGGGATTTCTATCTCGGTATTATCTTGCCTATTGACGCCAATGAGACGTCAAATGCCAAACTTCCTTTTGATGAGAAAGAATATTTGTCTTATTTTAATGATAAAGTCTCAGCCATTATGGCGGCGGCTGTAAAATTCCGCGATAAAGGAATTGTAGGCGTTTCTCTCTCTTTGCCCGACGGATGGGTGGCAAGGAATGAATTTGATGTTCAAATAAATGTAATCAATAGATATTGGACTGCTTATGAAAAAAGAGGAGCCCTTATAAATATGTCTATACAGTCTGGTTTTATGACGGCGCAACAATCTCCCTATGAAAGTATAATAGACAATATAGCCAAAAGCGTCCGATTTGGGCATGCTAAAAGAATAGGCGCAGGCACAAGTATAGCTTGGGAAAATAATGTGTATGCTCTTTTAGAGTATATGCGCGATAATGGCATAGCTGTTGAAATTATTCCAAGCGCAGATGAAAACATATTAAAGGTTTTCGGCGCGTCAAAAAGCCCTTTCCTATTGTATAGAGACGCGGGAGTTCCAATCACTATAAATACAAATGCCGAAGAATTTTTGCGCAGCAATCTCACTGCAGAATATGTAAAAGCGGCGATAAACTTCAATCTCTCTTATAATGATATAAAGAGATTGGCTTTTAACGCTTTGGAATATTCTTTCATAGCGGGGGAAAGTCTTTTTGATAATGGGAATTATTCCAAACCCAAAAAAGCATTCCCAAGTAATTCCAAAAAAGCCCTCTTACAACGGAAATTGTTAAATGAATTTAATGAATTTGAAGGACAGATGACAGATATAATTAAAAACGATTTTCCGAATGTGAAATAGGCGGTAAAAAGAAAAATGAAAGTTTTGGTTATAGGTTCGGGCGGCAGAGAACATGCGATTTGTTGGAAATTTGCTCAAAGCCCGAAAATCGAAAAAGTGTATTGCATAAACGGCAACGGCGGCATATCTCAAATAGCGCAAGTTTCAGATATTGATATAAGCGATTTTGAAAGACTTGCCGCCTTTGTCAAAGAAAATGGTATTGATTTTACTTTTGTGGGTCCGGAAATCCCTTTATCGCAAGGCATAGTAGATTTTTTTAAAGAGCGTAAATTAAAGATAGTCGGCTCTTCTAAAGACGCATCCCGCCTTGAATCAAGCAAAATATATTCAAAACAATTTATGAAAAACTATGGTATTGCAACCGCGCAATATCATAGTTTTTTTAATGCCCAAGACGCGCTTGATTTTCTTGATAAGTGGGGAAATAAAAAAGCGGTAGTAAAAGCCGATGGTCTTGCAGCCGGCAAAGGCGTATATATTTGCGCTAATGCCGACGAAGCTAAAAAAGCTGTCTGTGAGATGATGAATGACAGAGTATTCGGCTCGGCAGGCTCTAAAATTATCATTGAAGAATTTATAAGCGGAAGAGAACTGTCATATTTAATTTTTACCGACGGCAAAACTTATTCAATGATGCCCGCCGCCCAGGACCATAAAAGAATAAATGATAATGACGAAGGACAAAACACAGGCGGTATGGGCGCTTATGCCCCAGCCCCTCTTGCAACAGCCGCTTTAAACAAAAAAGTTGAAGACCAGATAATAAAAAAAGTTATGCTCGGACTTGCGTCAGAAAAACTTGATTATAAAGGCGTCTTATATATAGGAGTGATAATGAATAAAGACAAGCCTTTTGTATTGGAATTCAATTGCCGTTTCGGCGACCCCGAAACGCAAGCGGTCTTACCACTTTTAGAAACGGATTTGACGGATATATGTTTAGCGATTTTAGACGAGAAACTTGCAGATATTAAAATAACTTGGAAAAAACAATTTGCCGTCTCAGTAGTAGCCGCCTCAGGCGGATATCCCAATAAATACAAAACAGGTTTTGAAATAAAAGGACTTAATAAAGTAAAAGACGCATTAGTTTTTCACGCAGGAACAAAAACAGAACACGGCAAAATCCTAACGGCAGGCGGCAGAGTCCTTGCCATAACAGCCTTAGCTGATAATATACAAGAGGCAATAGACAAAGCTTATCGCAATATAGTCTTGATAGATTTTGACGGCATACATTACAGAAAAGATATTGCAAAGAGACTTTTATAAGGAGAAACAAATGAATAAACAAATAGAAGTCGCTATCATCGTAGGCTCAGACTCGGATTTGGAAATCATCAATGAGACAGTCAAAACTCTAACTGAATTTGAAATTCCTTATACAATCAATATCGCTTCCGCGCACAGAACAACTCAACATTTAAAAGAGTGCATAGACAGCGCGCAAACATCAGGCGCAAAAGTTTTTATTGCAGGCGCGGGAATGTCTGCGGCTCTTCCTGGAGTCATAGCCGCCGAGACAGTCCTCCCTGTAATAGGCATTCCTATAATGGGCAGTTCTCTTTCAAGTTTTGATTCTTTGTTTTCCATTGTTCAAATGCCGCGCGGCGTGCCTGTGGCATGCGTTGCAATCGGCAAATCAGGCGCGGTCAATGCGGCGCTTCTGGCTATTGAAATCATTGCTATTTCAAATCCGAAATTAAAAGACAAACTTATTCAATATAAAAAGTCCACAGCCGATAAAGCGATAGAAAAAGATTTAAAACTCCAAGAAGTCGGGATAGAAGCCTTTATAAAGGCAAGGAATAAATAATGGCAACGGTTATTTTAGAGTCAGCCTCTTTTACAGAGGCTATTATTAAACTATCAAAAGAAATTTTTGACGACAATAAAGATTGTCTAAAAGAATTGGCTGTGATAGGCATGCACACAAGAGGCGTGTTTTTGGCTAAAAGAATTATAGACCAATTGCAAAAACTCTTTGATAATAAAGCGGAAATTCCTTTC
>JAISKX010000197.1 GCA_031260765.1 Endomicrobium sp.
AATGTTCTATGGGCGCGGCAGGCGATATGTTGGCGGCGGCTTTGTTTGAATTGATAGATGATAAAGACGGATTTTTAAACAAAATCAATTCTCTGCTTGACGAAGTAAAAGTCTCAGCCCAAAAAACTCAAAAATGCGCCGTCAGCGGAACTCTTATGAATGTGAGCATAGACGGACAAGAAGAGTCCGAGAATCAGGTTGAGCAAAACGCTCACCGTCATTGCGGGCTTGACCCGCAATCTCCGACAATGGATGAGATTGCGGGTCAAGCCCGCAATGACGACAAACACCAATACCATTCCCATCATCACAGCGGATTTGCTGATATAGAAAAGATTCTGTCGGCATTCCCCATATCTCAAAAAGCAAAAGATAATGTTTTGTCTATATATAAAATTCTTGCAGAGGCGGAAAGCAAAGTTCATGACCGCCCAGTTGAGCAAATACATTTTCACGAAGTGGGTCAAAAAGACGCTATTGCAGATATTACCGCAGTATGTTTGCTTATGGAAATGCTTGATTGCGATGAGATAATATCTTCGCCTATAAATGTAGGTAGCGGTTTTGTTCATTGCGCTCACGGGATTTTGCCCGTTCCCGCGCCTGCGACCGCTTTGATTTTGCAAGGCATTCCAATTTACAACAATCAAATAAAAGGCGAACTCTGCACCCCGACAGGCGCGGCAATAATCAAACGTTTTGCTAAATCTTTTGGAGACATTCCGCTAATGACAATAGAAAAAATCGGCTATGGTATGGGCAAAAAAGATTTTGATATTGCCAATTGCGTCCGCGTTTTTTTGGGCAATACTGCGGCTGACAATACTGCCGCTAATGATGAAATCGCCCAACTATCCTGCAATCTTGACGATATGACAGGCGAAGCTATCGGTTTTGCTTCAGACATTTTGCTAAAAGAGGGCGCCTTAGATGTCTTTACCATACCTATATATATGAAGAAAAACCGCCCGGCATCCTTATTTGTGTGTTTATGCCGAAAAGAAAAGGCTGATTTTTTTGCCTCTTTAATATTAAAGCACACTTCTACTTTCGGCATTCGCAAAACAATTTGTCAAAGGTATATATTAGACCGCGAAATCAGCGAAATAGAAAGTCCTATCGGCAAAATGAAAGTAAAAATCGGGCATGGTTACGGAGTTAAAAAGTCAAAGGTCGAATACGAAGACATAGCCAAAGCCGCTTTGTCAAAAGGAATTTCCATTAAAGAAGCCGAAAAAGCAATTATAAATTAAAAAATAAAACTTGCTTTTTTTATAATCAATATCTAAAATCCGCCGCAAATGAAAAAAATCATATTAGCATTATCCATCTTAATAGCCGTATCAGCCTTTGTTTTCAGCAAAAGCAAAGACGATGCCAAACAATTATTGGAAGCAGACCCTAATTTTCAATTTCATGGTTATGCCGTTGTGGACAATGTTCTTTTTGTCCTATCTTGGGCTTATACAAACGAAGAGAACATTGAACGCAAAATTTATAAATATGTGAACGGCTCCTTAGTAAGCCAAAGCTTAAAAGACCCCGACATTGACTTTTATTGGAAAAAAGTCATTCAACGCAATGATAAAAACAATAATAGGATTGATATAGACGAGAACAGATTTATAGAAATTGTAAAGCCCGACATTTTCAATAGCGAGCATAAACAATTTTCCCCTATGGACTATTTTCTAATCTTATCCGAATACGATAAACAAACTCTTGTTTCCAAAGATTATGTAGTTCAGATGTTTGAGAACTATATCTTTTTTAACAAAGACAATAATAAACTCTACTTTTGCGCAATCAATAACAAAAAAGAAACTATCGGCATAGTGGAATACGATATAAAAAGAAAAAAATTCGCCGATTTCGCAGTCGAGAGCATAAAAAGCTCAGACAAAAAGATTTTTGAAGACCCCATCAAAATCCCAAAAATCCCATATCTGTTATACAGAACCGAAACAGGCGAATTTTGGATAAAACCCATCAAGTAAAAAACAAGGAAAACGCAAAGCGGTCGTTTTTTCCTCCACCTGAAAGGGGGAGGGCAGGGAGGGGGTCAACGCAGAGCGGGACGGACAAACGGCAAACGACTTTTTCTCGCAAGGAGCGCAAGCAACAATTGGACAGAGTTTGCCGCCTTGCTGTCAGAATAGAGCTTCGTTCTGCGAACAAAACCCGCTGTTTGTCTTTTCTTTGCCTTTTTGATATTATCCAGCCAATCCAAGACAAAAGGAGGAAAATATGCCTTTATTACAAATAAATGACTGTCCAGAATATGTATATAATCAAATAAGTTCTATCGCTAATAGACAAAATAGAACCATAGAGCAACAAACAATTATTTTTTTAAAAAGAGGTCTTGATAAAGGGGATTTCAATAGAGAAAAAAGGAAAGTATTGTTTGAGAAAATTATGCTAAGAAATATCCCAAAGCAAGTTAGGGCTATAGACGAAGTTCAATTTGTCCGCGAGGATAGAAACAGATGATAACAACTCTTGATGTAAGCGCCGCAATACAAATACTCTTTCAAAAAGAAAAATCTAAAAAATTCCAAGAAATTATAGAAAAATCGCTATTGATAACAGCGCCTGATTTGTATATTTGCGAATTATCAAATGTTTTATGGAAATATCATAAAGCAAATATGCTCACGCAGGAAGAATGTATAGAATATATAGAAGATGGGATTAATTTTATAGATGTATTTGTTGACTCAAAACAAATATGGCAAGAGGCTTTTCAAGAGGGCGTTAAAAACAACCATTCAATTTATGATATGTATTATGTGATTATAACAAGAAACAATAACGGAATATTATTAACAAATGACAACGATATATTAAATATATGCGAAAAACTCTCTATTGAAAGTTATTGATTCCAAATTATTATAAAAATGCAGTAAGCGAGGCTCAAAAGGAATTCAATTTCAAGGTTATTACTAATACAAGCGAGATGTAAGTTCGTAGGGGCAAATGATTATTTGCCCGCAGTTGTATCAAAAATCAAAATCGTAGAGGCAGCCCCATGTGTCTGCCCAATCAAACGGCAAAACTTGTATTTTATATGTTTATATGTTATAGATTAGTCAATCCGATACAGCATTATAGGTTTTGTAAGCGTGAATAAAATCATCTCAGCAAAGGAAACTCACAAATGATAAACAACAATTTTTCAACGATAGCGACCGCTTCCACAGTGCCCTACAAGGCTGTTGTAATGCCTGTATTTGCATTTAATTTGTTGTTTAGGGGGGGCGGCGGCGGGGGGCGGGCCCGGACCGGGCGCGGGACGGGGGGGGTTGTTAGGTGTGGGGATCAAAGGGGCTCG
>JAISKX010000051.1 GCA_031260765.1 Endomicrobium sp.
AAATTAAATTTTTCAATTAATTCCAATGTGCTGATTTTCATAGCCATGTTAATTCCCCTCTTTATTGGATTTTATAAATCCTTCTAATTTCTGATATTTGTCTTTTAAGTCATCTTTAACATCATCAAATTTTTTGTCAAATATTTTAAAAACATTATAAACCCACTCATACTCTATGCCGATACTGTCTATTTCTAAATCCTCTTTTATTAGAGCCAATTTTGTTTCATCTATATCACCTATGTGAGACAAATTGTTATGTCCTTTATCATAACCAAAGTAAGATTCGTTCACCTTTAAAAATTCATCAAACCCTTTTTTTAGCTTTTCAAAAACTTCCTTTTCAGTCTCTTTCTTACAAAACAACCCAAAAGTAAACCATTTAGGAATAAATCCTAAATATGCTTCAATGCCACCTATTAGAATTTTCTTTTTCAGTATAGGCATAATGTCATTGTGAGAAATAAACTTTATAACAACACATTCTTCTTCCCAACCTTCTTTAAGAAATTGTTCTGTTAAATTATCAGAAATAAACTTCCCATATATTGCTATCTTTTCCATCTTCAATCTCATCTTCATTATATCCGCCATCATTTTTTGTGTCATACTTGTATCCTCCTATTATTTTTTTGATATTTTTGTTTCACCTCCAATTAGTAATTTTGGCAAATAGTAATCTTTTTAATATCTGTATAGTTTTATATTCCTTTATGCTTCCCAACTCTCAAAACCTCCTTTTTTAAATTTTGGGCGAATGATTATTCGCCCCTACAAAAACCTTTGCCTTTTTTAGATTTTTGGAAACGGCGCGCTTTGCGTTCCACCCTCACCCATCGCTTCGCGCCGACCTCTCCCTGCTTCGTTATGGAGAGGTTTTTAAGTTCGCTTTGCGAACCTCTATAAGACTATGGACTATTTGTCCTTGCCTTTACCTCTGCCCCCCACCGATTAACTGCCGCTGACCATAGAGTTTGCCGACTTGCTGTCGGATACAATCGGAGGACGCGTCTATGAGGGGCTGATTTTTTTGGACTATTAGGGTTGCGTTGTCCGAAGCGTCCTACCTTAAAAGTCTTTATAAATAGCGAGTTCGCAACCCGCCAAAAAAATTAGCCCCGAATGTCCTCGTATCCGACAGCAAGGCAGCAAACTCTGTCTAAATGAAACCTTATCTTCCCGATGAATGCTAAAAGAGCCGCTGTCGTTTTGTCTCTACGATTGTTTTTCTTTCAAACTATATCTTAAACTAGTAAAATGCGGACATAGGGCGTAAAAGTCCAAAAAATGCTCCTCAGCATATTTCACTTTGTTTTCAACCAAACGGACAATAGTCCAGATGGTCTATTTTCACGCCCTACTTTTTTATTTATATATGAATAATGGATATTTTTAAGTCTTTTGTGGGTATTTATATTGATTTATGGGCATATTACAACAAAGAACTATTAAAGTCAATCTAATAGTAGAGGCAAAAAAATGGGAAATATAGGAAATAAAATAAAACAGGCTATAATGGAAATGGGTTTAAATCAAGGCGAGTTTGCTAAGATATTGAATGTAAAACAGCCTTTGATAAGTTCTTGGACGACAGGAAATAGCGCTCCCCGAGCCGCAAGCCTAAAAAAAATCGCTCAAGCCACAGGCAAGCCTTTGCAATTTTTCTTTGATAATGCCGAACCCAATCAATCTGCAAGCGCTCCAACCAATAAAGAAAACTCCGTTGAAATTGAATTATTAAAAAAAGAAATAGAAGCCCTAAACATCAAATACGACAATCTAAAAACCAAATATGACAACCTAACCCTAAAAATAGAACTAATAAAACGCAAATAACCAGCGCATGCATCCATAAAACCACACCCACAAATATCCTCAGCAATCCCCTAAATTTTGAAACAAAATAGAAAACTGATAAAATCCACAAGCTTTCCAAAAACAAAGATACAATATACAAACTCAGATGGAGCAAGTCGGTATGGAAATGAATAATGATGAATTAGTTGCATTGTTGATGGAACTTTGTCAACAGCCTGCTGAATCGCAATGGCTGGAATTTAAGGTTAACGCTATTGCCAATGGAGGCATAGGCGAGTATATTAGCGCTATTAGCAATGGCGCAACTCTATCTAATAAATCTTTTGGATATTTTGTTTTAGGCGTGGAGAATGAAACTCACGCTGTCAAAGGAACGGCTTTTACATTTAACAAAGCAAAACAAGGCAATCAAGATTTGGAGTTGTGGCTGCGTAATTTATTGTCTCCAAAAATAAATTTTGAAATATATGAGTTTAAATGCGAAAAAAAACATATAGTTCTATTGCGTATCCCCTCTGCAAAAGGCGAGCCTGTGAATTTTAATGGGCAAGCGTTTGTCCGCATAGGCAGCAATAAAACATCTCTCAATAAATATCCTGATTTTATGAGAATTATTTACAATTCGCAGGAAGATTGGAGCGCAAGAATTGCCGAAAAGGCAAGTCTTGCCGATTTAGACGCTCAAGCGTTAAAAGTAGCGCGGAAAAAATTTAAAGAGAAAAATGCAGGCGCTTCTTTTTTTGACGATATAAATGATTGGGATGACGCTTTGTTTTTGGATAAAGCGCAAATTACTCTTGATGGAAAGATAACAAACACTGCGCTTATATTATTAGGTAAAGGCGAGTCAACTCATTATTTTTCTCCAGCCATAGCGGAAATAACTTGGAAATTAGACACGCAAGAGAAAGCCTATGAGCATTTTAGCCCGCCGTTTTTATTGACAACAACAAAAGTTATGGAGAGAATCCGTAATGTGCAGTATAAGTTTTTTCCTGATAATTCAATGCTTTCTACGACTGTCAACAAATATGATTCAAGAAGCATTTTGGAAGCGCTAAACAATTGCATAGCGCATCAGGATTATTTGCTTAATTCAAGAATTATTGTTACAGAAAATATTGATAAATTGATGTTTTCTAATGCAGGGATATTTTTTGAGGGAAGACCTAATGAATATTCAATGGGAAATAAGACACCCGAAAAGTATAGAAATACAAGATTGGTCAATGCTATGGTGTCGCTTGGAATGATAGATAGGCTGGGATACGGTATTCACTCATTATTTATGTCTCAACGCAATAGGTTTTTCCCTTTGCCTGATTATGAAATATCTCAAACAGGCGGCGTTATTTTGACAATATATGGTAAAGATATTGATGAAAATTACTCAAAAACTCTTATACAACGCTCGGATTTGTCCTTGCAACAAGTTTTACTTTTAGATAGAGTGCAGAAAAAATTGGAAATTAAAGACGCCGAAGCGGCAATGCTAAGAAAAGAGAAATTGATTGAAGGACGAAAACCCAATTATTTTATCGGAGCTGCAATAGCAAAAATAACAGAACAAAAAGCGCAATATTCAAAAAACAAGGCTTTTGATAAACAGTATTATCTTGATTTGGTTTTAAAAGCGATAAAAGAACACGGAAGCATAAATAGAAAAGATGTTGATGGATTGCTATGGACAAAGTTGCCTGAATGGATGAATGATAAGCAAAGGAAAATCAGAATAATGCATTTGATTGC
>JAISKX010000238.1 GCA_031260765.1 Endomicrobium sp.
ATCTACCTTTGTCAATTACAGATTTTAGCAACATTCCCCCCAAGTCAAAGCCAAACAAGACAAACTTCAAAGGCAGGAACACAAAGGCGCGGCTGAATTTTTGGGGTGAGTCCTTAATACCGATGAATTCAGTCATTTCATACAATATATATGCTCCGTCTCTCGTTATCCTCACTATGAAAAACCTTAATCAGCATTTTCTTTCTTTTATATTTCCGATAGTCTGCTCGTCTTGCGGGGCGGATTTGCCGCCTTTATCTCAAACGAGAATATGCGCAAAATGCAGAGAAAGTCTTCCAAAAATCCAAGGGCTCGTATGTCAAAAATGCGGACTTCCTTTGCCTGACGGCGGAGAGTTTTGTTTTGTATGCCGCAAAAATCCAAAAGAATATTCTTTTGACAAAATGCGCTCAGTATATTCCTATAAAGACAATATCAGAAAATTGATTTTGAATTTTAAATATTTTGATAGAACTTATTTGTCCAAAGATTTTGTCCCTTCAATGGTTGAAATATTCAAATCAGAGCCCGCCTTTAAAAATATAGACATCATAATAAGCGTTCCGCTAAATATCTTTCGCAGATTAAAAAGAGGCTATAATCAAGCTCAAATCCTTGCTGAAGGCATATCTCAAGCTATAGGCAAACCTCAAAATTCTCATATCTTATATAGGAAGAAAATGACAAAAGCGCAATTTAAACTCACAAAACAAGAAAGGCGCGAAAATATAAAAGATTCTTTCTATGCCAAAAACTCGTCCATAATCAAAAACAAAACCATTCTGCTAATTGACGATATAGCCACCACAGGCGCAACAGCCTCAGCCTGCGCCAAAACACTAAAAAAAGCAGGAGCCAAAAAAGTATTCGTCCTAACTCTCGCAAGAGACTGATATACCCATGTATAAGCCTCCGCGATTAGTCCCTTGACATATCCCCTTAAATAATCTAATATCCCAAAAATCGCGGGGAATACATACCAGCGAACTATGTTTTAATTATAAAAACTAGAAATAATCGCTACAATTAAACCACGAAGTGGTTTTATGTTGTTAATAACCGCGTATTGCCTGCAAGGCAATGCGTGGATACAAGGAGAATAATATGATTAGACCAACAGGTTCTTGGGTGGCGATGCCTACGCCTTTTGATAAGAAGGATAAGATTGATTTTGGGGCTTTTAAGGTTTTGATTGACCGCCAAATCAAGTATGGGACTTCGGAATTGTTTGTGCTTGGCTCTGCCGGCGAAACCACTTTGCTGTCCATAGAAGAAAAAAAAGAAATTATTAAAAATGTCATTAAACTCACAAAAGGGCGCATTCCTGTGTTTTTCGGATGCGCGGCGCCTACTACTGATGGGGCGATTGAGTTGGCTAAGTTTTGTGAGTCTCAAGATGCCGATGGGGTAATTTTTACTATTCCGCCTTATGTGCTTATACCTCAAAATGCGGCTTTGGCTCATCTTGACGCTTGTATGTCTGCCGTCAAAATATCTTGCGGCATATATAATAATCCTTCCCGTTTGGGAGTAAATGTTGACCCTGAAACCATCGCTGAACTTTCCAAAAAGCATCCCAATTTTGTCGCAGATAAAGAGGCTATGCCTTATGTAAAGCAATTGATAGATGTCAAAAGGCTTTGCGGAGATAAATTAAATATCTTGTGCTGCGACTTTCCTAAATATTCAATAATAATCCCAACGCTTGCCATAGGAGGAAACGGGACGGCAAATATCGGCGGCAATATTATTCCTCAAGAGGCGGCTCTTTATTCCCGCCCTTGGACTGATATGAAAATCATAGAAGAGTGTAGAAAAGAATATTTTAAATGGGCGCCGCTGCTTAGTGAATTATACCGCCTATCAAATCCAATAGTAATCAAAGCCGCTCTAAATATATTGGGACTTCCCGGCGGAGCCTTGAGAAAGCCGTATTTGGATTATAGCGGAACGCATTATAAAGAGTTAAAGAAAATATTGACAGAGACAGGCGTAGTAAAAAAATACGCAGTAAAATAAAAAAGGAGCATTGACTCCATAGGAGAAACAAAATGAAAAAGACAAAAGTTGTATTAAGTATCGCTTTGGCTATTGCTTTTGCGGTATTTGCAGTTGCGGCGCCTACAAAAGCGCCTCAAAAAGTTCGTAAGTATTCAGTTGCAGGCGGGTCTATCGGAGGGAATTTTTATGTGATGGGCGCGGGAATTGCGCAGATTCTTAACAATCACGCTGGAAAAGATTTTCTCTTTACAGCGGAAGCCACAGGCGGCGGAACGGCAAATGCCACCATGCTTGAAAACGGTCAAGCGGAACTCGGCATTGTGATGACTTCGTCCCTTTATGAGTCTTTACAAGGCAGCGCGTCTTGGACAGGCGGCAAGAAATATTCAAAACTAAGAGGCGTAGCCGCAATTTATCCTTCTTGGCTTACCATTTACACATTGAAAAGTTCAGGAATTAAGAGTTTGAAAGATTTTAAAGGAAAGAGAATAGGGCTCGGCTCAAAAGGCGCGGCTATGGACTCAATTTTCCGCGACTTCCTTAAAGAGCAAAAAATCGTTCCCGCTCAAATACACAATGACGGACATGGAGCGACTGCGACAGCGCTTAATAACGGCGTAATAGACGCGGCTTTATTGTTCTCATATCCTCCGTTTCCGGCGATAGCGGAACTTGAAAGTTCAAAAGAACTTTATTTTGTGCCTCTCACAGCGTCAGAACAAAACGCTTTGGTAAAAAAGTATCCTTTTTACAGCAAAGACGCTATGCCTGTGGGTTCTTATAAAGGCGCGACTAAAAATGTTGACGGAGTTTCAGAATGGAATATGCTTGTAAGCAGCAGCGACCTTTCGGCAGACGAAGTCTATTTAATCACAAAAACTCTGTTTGAAAATCAGAAAGATTTGATTGCTATACATAAAAGCGGACAATTTCTAACTCCTCAAAATGCTTTGAAATTCAATATTCCTTTGCATGCCGGAACTATCAGATATTTAAAAGAAGTCGGCGTCAAAGTTCCTCAGAATTTAATCCCGCCTGAGTATAAAGATTAATGTTTGGATTATCTTACGAAAAATTCCGCAATTATTTTGCAATAGCCCTGGGAGTATTCACAGGGCTATTGCATATAGGGCAGTTCACAATTTATCCTATGGAAAGCATTCGCTTTTATGCTTGGCATTTGATGTTGGGTCTTGTTTTTGTGTTTTTGTATAAGCCTACGATAAAAAATGCCTCAAAAAAATGGCTTATATTTGATTGGTTTTTGATTGCTCTTAGCGTTTTTGTAGGTTTTGTTGTAATCGGTCAATACGATGTTTATACGGAAATAATGCAAAACAGCAGACCTGATTTGCGCTTTTTTATTGTCGGCATCATAGCGGCATTTCTTGTTTTAGAAGCGTCCCGCCGCACTATCGGCTGGGTTTTGCCCGCCATTGCCGTCGGCACAGTATTGTATGCGATGTTCGGCGGAGACTTGCCGGGGCTTCTTGCTCATCGCGGTTATAGTATTTCAAGAGTTGTGGGCGCGATTTTTAGCGACCAAGGCATATACGGAACTCCCATAGCGGTATCGGCGTCCAATATTTATTTGTTTTTATTATTTGCCGCTTTGCTTAGCGCGTCGGGAGCGGACATAATCTTTCAAAATGTAGCCATAGCCTTGACAGGCAGAAAACGGGGCGGTCCCGCAAAAATGGCTGTTGTTGCGAGTTGTCTTTTCGGCAGTATTTCAGGCAGCGCTGTGGCAAATGTTATGTCAACAGGCGCTTTTACCATTCCTTTGATGAAAAGGCAGGGCTATCAAAAAAGATTTGCAGGCGCGGTTGAAGCGGTCGCCTCCACAGGCGGACAGATTATGCCCCCCATTATGGGAGCGGCGGCTTTTGTTATGAGCGATTTTGCAGGCATTTCTTACGGCGCAATTTGCATAGCCGCCTTACTTCCCGCTTTGATGTATTATGTAACTCTTTTTAAAATGGTGGATTTAGAATCAATCAAATCCAATTTAAAAGGACTTCCGCCGGAAAATCTGCCTAAGGTAAAAGATGAATTAAAAAGATGTTTTAAATTGATTGTTCCGCTTGCGGTTTTGATGTTTTTCTTACTTATTATACAAACCACTCCTATGACTTCAGTCATTTATTCCATAGGCGCTTTGATTGTGTGCGGTTTTATCGCAAGGGAAGACAGGCTCAACCTTAAAAAACTATTGAACGGTTTTGCGGGAGCGGGACGCAATTTGCCGCAAGTTGTGTCTGCTTGCGCTTGTTCAGGCATAGTGACAGCTATGTTTGCTATCACGGGGCTGGGATTAAAATTTTCAAATTTCATAGTTCAACTTGGCGGCAGCAGTATAATTTTGAGTTTGATTCTCGCTATGATTATATGTGTGATTTTGGGTATGGGACTACCTGCCACTGCGGCTTATATAATTTGCGCTACGGCTATAGCCCCCGCTTTAATAAAAATCGGCGTAGGCGTTTTGCCCGCTCATTTATTCCTTTTATATTTCGCGTCAATATCGGCAATCACACCTCCGGTGGCGGTTGCTTCTTATGCCGCTGCGGGCATAGCGGGGGAAAATGCACTCAAAATAGGTTTGACTGCGGTAAAACTCGGCATAGCGGGTTTTGCCTTGCCTTTTACTTTTGTTTTAAATTCCGATTATCTTCATTTGGGCTTTGATTTGCTAACTCTTTTTACTTGGATATCCGCTTTTATAGTATGTTATTGCTGCGCGGTAATAATACAAGGATATAATGAATACAAGATTACGATAATAGAAAAACTTTTATATTGCGCGGTAATTTTTTCCGCCATTCAAAGCGGATTTTTGATTTCCGCATCTGGGTGGGTATTGTTTTTCATCATATACTGGGGTTCAAGATTTGTCCGCAACAAGAAAGCAAGAACAACATTTCTTATCTAATCTCTGCATTTTTTGCTATAATCCGCCCTCATTTCCGTGATTTTTTAAATTAAGAGGTTTTATATATGCAATTTTGGCTCATTCGTA
>JAISKX010000028.1 GCA_031260765.1 Endomicrobium sp.
GACGCCATCATGCCGCCTTTAAAAGAAAAAACATCAGGCAAAAGAGCGGCAAGAATTGCTCCTCCAGCCACATATTGCATTGCAGTAATGCTTATCATAACAAGCAATTGGCTTATGACAGCTACTGTGCGGGTTTTAGAATCAAACATCAATTGCATCATTTCCGGCACGGTTTTGACGCTCATCTTTCTAAACTTACCTATAACAAGTAATCCAGCGGCAATACCGCCTATACCCCAAGCGGCATTATACCAGCCTGCTGAAAAACCTTTTGTATAAGCCGTCTGAGCCACGCCCACTGTTGAGGCTCCTCCAACAGCCAAACCCGTAATCATAGCCGCAACAAGAATGACAGGCATATTGCGACCTGCAAGCAAATAATTTAAAACTTTGCCGCCTTTTGCATTTTTTTGGAGTTTTGTTGACCACCAAGCAATTGCAAGTAAAACCACTGCATAGACGATAAGAATTACTAATTGAATACTCATGTATATCTCCTTTTTCATATTTCCCCTCTCCTACGGGAGAGGGTGTCCGCCTTAGCTATGCTACAGCGAGGCAGGTGAGGGACGCAAAGCGCTCCTTTTTCTTTTTTTATATATAAAATTTTACACAAATCACTTTTGGCAATCCGTGTAAAACTGTGCGGATTATACAATATTACAAATATATCTCTATCGTCATTAAAAATCGTAATTTGACATTATGTTCGGGCTTATTATCAATGGGGCGTCGGTTTGGGCTTGGACTTGTTCAATAGTATAAGATGGATGAATTTCTTTTAATAATAAACCCTCTGGGACTATTTCAATTACAGCCATTTCTGTGATGATTAGATTGACCGCGCCTACAGCGGTCAGGGGGAGCGAGCATTTTTTTAAAATTTTAGGCGCGCCTTTTTGAGTGTGGAGCATAGTTACTATCACTCTTTTTGCGCCTGTAACCAAATCCATTGCTCCGCCCATACCGGGAACTAATTTGCCGGGAATTATCCAATTGGCGAGATTACCTTTGCTGTCAACTTCCAAAGCGCCAAGCGCTGTCAAATCAACATGCCCGCCGCGGATAATGCCAAAAGAAATAGCGCTGTCAATAAAAACTGCGCCCGATTTTACTGTGACGCATTTTGCGCCCGCATTTACTATATCAGGGTCTTCTTCTCCCGCCTTTGCTAAACCGCCCAAATTTAAAATTCCATTTTCAGATTGCAAAATTATATCGGTGTCTTGAGGTAAATAATCGGCAATCATAGTAGGCAGACCTATGCCGAGATTTACAACTTTGACATTTTTTAATTCCTTGGCGGCTCTTGCCGCAATTATTTCTTTTGGGTCTCTCATCTCTCCTCCACTAAATAATCAATAAAAATTCCCGGAGTTATTATATTGTTAGGGTCTATTTCGCCGATTTCTACTATTTTTTTAACGCTCATTATTGTTTGCTGGGCGGCTGACGCCATCAATGGATTGAAATTGCGGGTTGCGCCTCTATATATTGCATTGCCCATTTTGTCCGCTGTGTGAGCGCAAACTAAAGCAAAATCCGCTTTCAAAGGAAGCTCTAAAAGAAAATCCTGTCCATCGGCTTTTATAATTTGTTTCCCTTCTGCCGCCAAAGTGCCTAAACCAGTCTTGGTGAGAATACCGCCAAGACCGCTGCCGCCTGCGCGGACTCTCTCGGCAAGAGTGCCTTGAGGTATAAACTCGCATTCAATCTCATGGGCATTCATTTTTTCTTTTACATCAGGATTTGTCCCTGCATGCGAAACCATCAGCTTTTTGATTTGCTCGTTTTTAAGCAATTTTCCAACTCCATGATTGGGCGTAGTGGCGTCATTTGAGATAATAGTAAGATTTTTAGAGCCTTTTTTAACAAGAGCGTCAATAAGAAAGCCCGGAGTTCCGCAGCCTAAAAATCCGCCTATCATTATAATTGCGCCGTCTGGAATTTGAGAGACGGCTAAATCAGCTGAAGTTAATTTGTCTTTGCAAGTCATTTTGCCTCCGAGTTATATGAATAAAGATACTGCGCAATATATCAATAATACAGCCATCACTATGCCTATGATTTTGGAATGATTGGCAAAGAGTTTGCTGAAAGTCGCTCCAAAAAGAGCCCAACACACATTGCCTGTGCAGCCTATGAAAGCGAGTAAAAAAGAAAATGCTATCAAAATTGTTAAAGAATGAAAAACCGGCAATATATATGCAGACATTGCTGTGATGCCGTAAATGAAAATTTTTGGATTTAGAAATTGCAAAAATAAGCCCTCTAAAAATGTTCCGCCTTTTGCTTCTATGTTTTTTCTCTTTGCTCTTTTGACGCTATTATATGCCAAATAAAGCATATATGCCGCGCCGCAAATTTTCATCGGCAATTCTATTTTAGGAATTAAAGCAAACATCGCTGTGGAAAAAAACATACACAAATTCATCACAATAGCAAAGCCTGCAAAAATGCCGAGATTAAAAGGGATGGACTTTTTTAAGCCGACGGCGGCGGCATTGTTCATTGACATTATATTATTGGGACCGGGCGTATAAGTAACCACTACTGCATAAGATAAAAACGGAAGCCATAAAAACACAATTAAACTCCTTTCAACATCATCAAAAGTTTTTCGCTTATATAATTGCCGAGGGCTTTGTGTCCTTCTTTATTTGGGTGTAAGCCGTCTTCTAAATAGAGATTTTGGGATGAGGACGCATTTTTGAATGCGTCTTCCAAATCAATAAAGCCTACGCCGAAAGTTTTTGAAAATAGTTTTAGCCAAGCATTATATTTCTCGCATAAGTCTTGAACTTTCGGCATATTCGTAAAAGCCGCCCAATCGGGACGAATATTGTTTAAATTGAGCGGGATAAGAGACGCTGTGATAAACAATAATCCTTTGCTCGCCGCCAGATTGAACATCGCAAACATATTTGAGCGGGCATTTGCATCGCTTTGCGCCGTAAAAATATCATTTGCGCCGCCAATTGTTATGACGGCTGAGGGATTTTCTTTTAAAACATCTCTGTCAAAACGGGCGAGCATTCCGCCTGTCGTGTCGCCGTTTATGCCTTTGTTGACAAGTTCAAAGCCGGACGCATCAGAGGCGATATTCGTCCAAACATCGCCTCTTGAAATGCCGAAACCATAGGTTAAACTATCGCCGATACAAATTATTTTCATTTATTTTTGAGATGGATTAAACAGAAAAACGCCCAAATCATTATCAAATCTTCTGCCCATCTTTATCCCCTCAACTTCTGCAATCATCGCGTCCACAGTGAAAAGAACTTTATTGCCTTCCATCAAATGTCCGCCGTGAGCATTGCCGTATTGGTCTGTTAGGGCAAAATGGACATGAAGCAGAGTTTTGCCGTCTGAGTCGTTTTGGCAAATCATTCCGCTCATAGAGACGAGTTCAATAGGTCCGTATAAAACGAGAGGATTGCCGTATCCGTATTTGCTCTTTTTCTCAGGTAGAATTACGGGGTCAAAAAAAGTCGCCCCGTCAAGACTGCCTATGCCGCTTAAAATCAAACCATTGTTGATTTTTAATTCATCGCATGCCTTTGTTAAACCTTCAAGAACATCTTCACCCGGAGCCAATCTAAAAACCGCCACTCTGCCCATTTTTCCTTGCGCAATTTG
>JAISKX010000054.1 GCA_031260765.1 Endomicrobium sp.
TTAAAGGAAAGCCGCTTCGGACAGATTGAATTTCTCAACCTTAAAAATTAGCCCCTCATAGACGCGCGCTCCTATTGTATCCGACAGCAAGGCGGCAAACTCTATTGTCGGTGCGGTCAATCAGTGGGGGAGAGGCAAAGGCAATGTAAAATAGTCCATAGTCTTATAAAGGTTCGCAAGCGAACACGAAAAACTCTCTATTATCAGGGATAGGTCGGCAAGAAGAAGTCTTGACTGGTAAGGGTGCAACGCAAAGCGGGATAGCCAAAGGCAAAAACAAAAATGACAAGACAAAATATAAATTACAGAAATCGTAGGGGCGAGGGGCATTGCCTCATAATTATTCGTCCGAACAAACATAGGAGAACCACATGCAAAACATTGATATTCAATCAATAAAACCAGCGGTTGATATTTATCTCAATTTTATGAAGTCTCATCCAAACGGAGAAGAGATTCAGTATCGCGCGCCGCTTGAGAATTTGTTTAATAAAATAAAATTTCCACATCAAAATGCGTCCATTTTGCAAGAGGATAGACATAGCGGGATTGAAGTGGATGGAATGCCTGACTTTTTTGTCTATAAAGACGAGGACACTCTTTTTAAAAGTCTTGTCGGTTTTATTGAGTGTAAAAAACCGTCTTATATTCTTGAAAATCTCATCAATTCAGAACAAATCAAAAAGTATCAAAAAACTTGCGAAAACATAATAATCACAAATTATAAAGAATTTATTTTATTGCAAAATGGCGGACAAATAGGCGCTAAAATCGCGCTTAACGACAGCGGCGCCATTACTCTTCAAAATTTTGTCAATTTATTGCAAGAGTTTTATAGTTATGATTATCAGTGGATAAAAACAAAAAAATCTTTGACAGCCGCTCTTGCGAATCAAAGTTTTTATTATTCTACCGCCCTTAGAGAATTTATAGCGGATAAAGCAAATGAGGAGAATGTTTTTTATACAAAATTTAACGGACTGTTTAACGAATATCAAAAGTCTATCAGTTATCATTATGAACTTCCAGATTTTTGCGATATATACGCTCAGTCTCTTGTCTATGGGTTAATGCTTGTCCGTCTTGCCGATAGTTCAAAAAAGTTAGACGAAAAATCGCTTGAATATCTAAACGGCATACCAAAAGATTATAAACTTTTATATGAATTTTTATCGCAAGGATATGCAAATAGAGATTTGCCGATAAAAATCAAAATCGCTCTTGTAAATATCGGGAAAAATATAAATCTTATTGATACGGAAAGCATACAAAAAGAATTTTTAGATACGGGAGAAGGCAAATCCAATATAGCGGTGTATTTGTATGAAGACTTTTTGTCGCAATACGATAAATTGCGTAGCACAGAAAAACGCAAAGAGGGCGGAGTTTATTATACGCCAAACGAGGCGGCGGATTTTATAACAAGAGGCGTGGGCGATATTATAAAGCAAAAGTTTAAATTGAAAGACGGCTATTTATCCGACAATGTAAAAATTCTTGATTTTGCGAGCGGCACGGGAACTTTTTTGCGTTCAATCTTTGAAATGATTTTGCCCAAAAACGCGGACGATTTAACAAAATCAAAAGCAAAAGAAAAAATAATAAAAGACATTTATGGTTTTGAATTGCTTTTTACGCCTTATATAGTTTCACATACTATACTTACGAGATTTTTAAAAGAGCGCGGCATAAATCTGGGCGATGATAGGCTCGGCATTTACTTAACAAATACTCTTGATATAGAGCAGCATTCAATCAGCGAATTTCTGCCCAGATTAAAACAAGAAAGCGACAAAGCGGCAAAAATAAAAAACGAGGAAGACATACTCGCCATTGTAGGCAATCCCCCGTATTTCAACGGCAAAAGCCAATCTGTAAAAGGAAGGATTGACGAGTATTTGCAGGATTACAAACGGGGGCTAAATGAAAAGAAAATCAATCTTGACGATTCTTATATAAAGTTTATCCGTTTTGCAGAATGGAAAATTGAAAAAGCGGGTTATGGAATAGTGGGGATTATCACAAACAATAGTTATCTTGACGGCATAACCCACCGTAAAATGAGGCAGCATTTGAGCGAAATATTTGATGAGATTTACATTGTGAATTTACACGGCAATTCCCGTAAAGGCGAATCCGACAAAAATATCTTTGACATTATGGTAGGCGTAAGCATTGTGTTTTTCATAAAAACAAAATCCAAATTACAAGAAATTGTAGGGGCGAATAATCATTCGCCCGCCGTTGTCAGTTATTTTTCAACCCTTGATAATAAAATCATTACACGCAATGAAAAATTAGATTTTTTAAAAAATGCGAAAATCTCAAATATAAAATGGAAAGAACTTCAACCCAAATCCTCCAATTTCTATTTTGTAGATAAGGATTTTTCTGGAATTACAAAATATGAAAAATTTTGGAAAATAAATGAAGTTTTTGGAAATTACAATAGCGGTATTCAGACAAAGAATGATGACTTTGTATTGAAATATAATAGAAAAAAATTAGCTGATT
>JAISKX010000072.1 GCA_031260765.1 Endomicrobium sp.
TGGTTTAATAATATAAAGACAGATACTGCCCAAGAAAGTATGGATATGAGAAAAAAGACATTCATAAAAGGCAGTGAAGCCCAATGGTTTTTTGATACTTGGTTTTCTCTATGTTCCATTATAATGTATAGGCAGACAAAGGACGATGCTTTATTAGCGCAAGCTTATAAATACACAAACAGGGCTTTAGCGCAAATCACAGGAGATAATGCTATAGGGGCAAATGGCAAAAAAATTGCATCTTTTTCTCTGCCCGAAAGTTATAATACGCTAATTTATGATAATAAAAAATGGGCAGCTCCAAGCCCCATAACCCCGCTAAACTGGGCAAAAGCCTCAATGACATTGATGTTTAAAGAATGGAAAACCTTAAACAACTCTCAAAAATAACAATAATGCATAGTTTTTATAATTTGAAGCGGCAGATGCTTATTGATTCTCATTTTGTTTTACTGTTTTATGTTCTTAATTTGCTATAATCCCGCTCGTTTTAAGGCAAATCTTTCTCATTCCCTTCCCAAACGGGGCCGTAGTTAAACGGGAGAATGCATCGTTCGCAACGATGAGATACGGGTTCAATTCCCGTCGGCTCCACCCCAGAAACAAATCAAAAAACAATTTCTCGCAAGGATGGCAGACAACTGCAACGGCACAAACGGCTTCTCGCAAGGAGCGCAAAGGTTAAACCGCAAAGAGCGCAAAACGACAAGACTTTGCATTTATATGCTGTTGTCTTTGCCTTTTTGCGTTCCTTGCGTGGTCTTTGCCCTTGCCGTTATATTTCTTTGCGTTCCTTGCGAGAAAGCCGTTAGTCTTTGTCTGCCCCCCTTGCGGGGGAAGTCCTGAAAGGGAAGGGGGGTGGGCGAAGCCGCCTTTGGTGTTGTTGTTTCCGTTTGTCGTTTGCCTTTTGTTTTACGCTTTGCGATTTACGCTCTGCGCCACCCCCCTTTCCCGCGTCGCGGGACTTCCCCCGCAAGGGAGGGCAGACAAAGACTTTCAAACCTTCTATAAGATTATGGACTATTTATCCTTATGTATTAGGATTAGATTAGTTTGAAGCTATAGCCTATGTTTAAGCCGAATTTTCTGTATTCATAGGAATTGCCGCCTGTGCCGAAACCGTAACTTCCATAGCTTAATTCTGTAAATAAGCCTGCTAAGATTTCCCAGCCGAGCGCGCCTGAAATGTATAAGCCGCCTTTTGTGCCGCTGCCGAAATCTGAAGAGCTAATTATATTGTAGCCCATATTTGCTTTTGCATAAACTCCCACTATCGGCACTTTTACTTTTGCTGTGGCATAAATAGGTAAAAAGGCGAACTCCGGCTTGCCGCTTACATCAACAGGTCTTGAATAGAGATATTCTAAACCTCCGCCTATGCCTATCGTGTCAAGAAGAGTGTAAATATACTCGCCCGACAAAGTTGAACCTACTTTTACATCTTGATTGGAATTGTTCCCTTTGATGTCTCCCAATACATCAAGACCGATTTTTACATTCAATTCTGCAAAAACAGTCCCTGCAAAAAACAACAATACGGCTGAAACTAAAACTTTCTTCATAAAACGCTCCTTACCTAAAATTTAAAGACGGCGGATTATAATAAGCGTTGCTAAATATGTCAAATAACGGCGCTACCCCGTCCGCTTCGCGTCCACCCCTTCACTCGTGAAGGGGAATTAGCGCCGCAGGCTGTAGGGGCAGCCTGCGGCTTTGCAGAATAGGAAATGCGGGAACTACTCTCTCTTTTTAGTTCCTGCGCTTCCTGTTCCCGACAGGACTTCTGAGCGCGCTTTTAACTCAAAAGAATCCTTGCCTATTATGTTTAGTATGGACGGAAATTCATATTGATATGTTATTTCTACAAAGGAAATATTGTCTTGCATAGACAGCATAGAGCCGAATATTTCAAAAGAGCCCGCAATAGATTTAAAAAATTGGTCAAGCTCTTTTATAGATATGGTAAAGTCCATTTTTGGAAAATCTTTAATTTCAACTGTGATTTTGAGTTTGTTTGGGTCTAAAATTCTGCCTATGGTATTATCGCTGCACAGATAATCCCTTATATCGTTTTCTATATATGTTTTGCTAAAAGGGGTATTGGCTATAAGGTCTGTCCCATATCTTGCGGCTGTCGTGATTTGCTGCCAAGAAAGCATCACCCGTCCGAACCATAATATAGTCAATAAGAAAAATACTATTATAGGAGCCGTCAAAGCCGCTTCAACTATAGCCTGCCCTTTTTGATTTTTTAACATTTCTATTACCTCCCGCATTTTAAAAAACCCGCTACCGCTCCCTTTTATTGCCTTGCGAATAAGGTTTAAAAATGTTATAGAAAAGGCTGTTTTGTATACTCTATAACCCACAAGGAGTCTAAAAAGATGGAAAGACAAGCTTTAAATATCGCAGGTATGTCTTACAGTTGCTCTCAAATCGTCAAAAAAACCCTAAAAAAATTGAAAGGAATCAAAGATATCTCGCTAAATCTCATCAGCGAGAAATTGTTTGCCGTCTATGATGAAAATACCGTTTCCATAAAAGACATAAAAGAGGCTATCGCTAAGACTGGGTTTGACTCTTTGGAAAATTTGGCAAAAGACGAGACTGCTATTATTATTGAAGGAATCACCTCTCAAGATGGGGTGAGAGGCTTAGAAAAAATGATAGAGAAGATGAGCGGCATAGAAAGAGCCACTATCAACTTTGCTACAGGTAAAGCTGTAATTAAATATGATGATACAAAGATAAGAATATCCACTGTAAAAGATAGAATTATAAAAGCAGGATATAAAGTGACAGACCTATTTAAAAAGGATTTTGCCTATATAAATCAATTTTATAAGAAAAGATATTTTAATTCCGTTTTACGGGATTTTATTATATGTCTTGTTCTTTTGCTGCCTCTGTTATATATATCGGCTTTTTCTGTTTTTGACTATATAGAGTTTCCTCTTTCCGATATGCTTTCCCCCGTGCAATACCCATTGAGATATGCCTTATTTCAATTTATTTTTGCCATTGCGATTATGGCGATTGCTTATAAAATTTTTGTTCGGGCGGCTCAATCCATAAAAAAATGCAGCATAAATACGGAACTTCTTGCCGCATTGGCGGTAATCGTTCTTATTATATCCAGCATATATAGCGTAATTGAGATAGGGTATGGTTATTTATCTTCCGTTGACTCTCTTTATTTTGCTTGTTCAAGCTTTATTTGCGTTGTGATTTTATTAGGACGGCTTTTTGAAGACTCGCTAAAAAGTAAGATTATGGAAATAATAAGACGCCAAACCGCCCTTATCCCCAAAAAAGCCGTAATCATAAAGAATGGTTTTGAAGATGAAATCACAA
>JAISKX010000096.1 GCA_031260765.1 Endomicrobium sp.
GATTTCTCCCGTCTCGGCATGGCTTATCCTTTTGATAGCGCTTCCTCTGATATATATTTTAATCATCAGTTTCTGCTCTACAAACGAGGCGCACAATATATCTTTTCAATTCTCTTTAAAAAATTATGCCAAACTTGCCGACCCTACCATAATAGGCATTTATACAAATTCCCTTATAATATCCGTTTTGACTACTATTATATGTATAGTCATCGCTTATCCTTTCGCCTATATTATGGCTTCAACCACTCCGTTTAGAAAAACCTTGATGATGATTTTTCTTATGCTCCCTTTTTGGACAAATTCTCTCATAAGGCTTTATAGTTGGAGAACTCTGCTCGGCAGAAATGGATATATAAACGACTTTTTACTTTATATAGGTTTGATAGACGCGCCGATAGAGATGATGTTCACAAGAGGCGCTGTCATTTTGGGTATGGTTTATACTTTGCTGCCTTTTATGGTTTTGCCTATACAGACGACGATAGAAAAATTAGACGACAGCCTTATAGAAGCGTCAAAAGATTTGGGCGCAAATTTTATAAAAACTTTTAGATATATAATTTTGCCTCTCACTGCGCCCGGAATTTTTGCGGGCTCTATTATGGTTTTTATTCCGTCTCTGGGATACTTTTTCGTTTCAGACATTATGGGCGGCGGCAATAATCAAATTATCGGCAATATCATATCTCGTCAATTTAAAGAGGCTTCCAACTGGCCATTCGGCTCGGCAATGTCTATTATGCTTATAGTAATCACTCTTATTGTCGTCAGGATTTATACAAAATCAGGCGGCAAAATTGACGAATTGGGGATGTCATAAATGAAAAAATTATCTGCGCGGATATTTTCCGCTCTCGTTTTTGTTTTTCTATACGCGCCTATCGCTATAGTCATAATATTTTCTTTTAATAGTTCAAGGCGCAATATAGTTTTTGAGAATTTCACTTTTCATTGGTATAAAGAGATGATTAACAATGACGCTCTTTTAGAAGCTTTTTCCAACACTATTATTGTAGCGTCCATAAGCACTCTTTTGGCTGTGATAATCGGCGCTCTTGCGGCGGTGGCGATGTTTAGATATAAATTCAAAGGCAAAGGCGTCATAGATGCTTTATTATATATTCCCGTCGTCATACCGGAAGTTGTTTTGGGCATATCCTTGCTGTCAATTTTTGCCATCTCAAATCTTCCGCTTGGAAGAATCAGTTTAATTATAGCCCACACAACTTTCAGCATTCCGTTTGTAGTTTTTACCGTGCGGGCGAGGCTTTCTGGATATGACAGAGCCATTGAAGAAGCCGCTATGGATTTGGGCGCAAACAGATTTCAAGTTCTCACAGGCATTACCATGCCAATCATTATGCCCGGAATAATATCAGGCGCGGTGCTTGCTTTTACTCTTTCCATAGACGATTTTATTATCAGTTTTTTTACGACGGGAGTATCAAGCATAACTTTTCCTTTAAAGATTATGGAATCGCTCCGCTCCGGCATTAGACCCGATGTTTATGCTCTATCAAGTATTATAATGCTTGTAACATTTATAATTGTTATAATCAGCCAAGTAAGTTCTTATCGTTCTGGAAAAAATAAAAAATAGGAGAGTTCAATTAATGAAAAAAGCAACATTCGTTTTATCTATTGTATGTGTAGCGTCAGTTTTAGTTTTTTTGGCGGCATGTTCGTCAAAGCCTTCTGCGGTAAAAGCGGGAGAAGTGAATTTGTTTATTTGGACTGAATATATGCCGCAAGCCGTCCTTGACGCTTTTGAAAAAGAGACAGGCATTAAAGTCAATATACTTATGTATTCTTCAAACGAAGATATGCTTGCAAAAATCAAAAATTCAAACAAAGGCGCTTATGATATAGCCGTGCCGAGCGATTTTATGATTGAAAGAATGATAAAAGAAGGTTTGCTTACAAAAATAGACAAATCAAAAATCCCCAACCTCAACAATATAGACCCCGTATATATGAATCGTTTTTACGACCCAAAAAGCGAATACGGCGTTCCATTTATGGCGGGGCTTGCCGCGCTTATAATCAACAAAACAAAAGTCTCAGAAAAAATCACAAGTTTCAATCAAGTATTTGCTCCCAAATATAAAAAGCAACTTGTGATTTTAAACGATTACCGCGTCTTAATCGGCGCAGTATCTATGGCTTTGGGATATAAATTAGACCCCACAGCCGAACAATTAAGAAATGTTGACATCAAATTGCAAGCGCTAAAACCGAATATAAAATTACGCGACAGCGACTCTCCCAAAACCGCGATGTTAAACGGAGAGACAGCGATAGGTTTGATTTGGAATGCAGAAATTGCAATAGCAATGCAGGAGAGTGATGATTTTGAAGTGGTATTTCCCGACGAAGGCTGTTATTTATTTATAGACAATATGGTTCTTCTTGACGGAGCCAAAAACATAGACAATGCCCACAAATTTATAGAATTCATATTAAGACCAGAAATCAGCAAAATGATTTCCGAAGAATACCCCTACACAAATCCCAACAAAGCGGCGATAGCAATATTACCCGCATCTTACAAAAACAACCCCGCCTCAAATGTCCCCGCAGAAGTAATCAAGAAAGGGCAATTCCCCTCGGAAGTAGGAGCAAAGAGATTAGAACAATACGACGCAATGTGGACGAAATTTATAAAATAAGGTGCGGCGAAGCCGCGATAACACACAACTGGCTGAATGTTTCCCGCGACGGGATGGTCGCTTTGCCTTTTGGCGTCTTTTGACACAATTTGCCTGCTGATGTAGCGCTGCTACACGGCACAGTCAAATTCTGCCAAAATACGCTCAAAATGCTTCGCGGAAGTGCGTCAAATCAAAATTGTTTCGCAAAAATCCATCAGTTGTCGTCATTGAGAGGAGAGGGTTGTTTTATGAGTTTCTGTGGGTGCATACCATAAAACTATTGATTTTATTGAGGTTTTATTGTAAATTACATAAAAACTTTGTAAGTATTGGGGGCAAAAATGATAGAAAGACCAACTTATCTTAATATTCTTATCTCTTTTAAGGACAAAAAACTTATAAAAATTATTACCGGCATTAGGCGTTGCGGGAAGTCCACACTGTTTGAACTTTATCAAGATTATCTGCTCAAAAACGGCATTATGCCCAATCAAATACGAAACATAAATTTGGAGGACGCCGATTACAGACAATTGCTTAATTGGGAAAATCTTCACGACAATATCTCAAAAAATCTTTTACCTGACAAAATGAATTATATTTTTTTAGATGAAATTCAAAATGTCGCCGACTTTCAAAGAGCTGCGGACAGCCTATTTATTAAAAAAAATGTTGATTTATACTTAACGGGTTCCAATGCCCGTATGTTGTCCGGCGAGATTGCCACTTTGCTTTCCGGCAGATATATTGAAATCCAAATGCTGCCGCTATCTTTTAAAGAATATCTATCCGCTTGTAGCGACAAGTCAAATCTACCTGAAAAATTTAAAAATTATTTATCAAATAGCGGCTTTCCGTATACTCTTGAATTTAATGGCAACAGAAAAGAAATCAATCGTTATCTTGGCGGAATTTATAATACCATTCTTCTAAAAGATATAGTGTCGTATAAAAAAATATCCGACATTTCCCGTTTGGAAAGCGTAATTCATTTTATGTTTAGCAATATCGGCAATGAAACTTCTATAAACAATATCAGAAACACAATGAAATCCGACGGAAAAATTATTGAGGGACAAACCATTGAAAATTATCTTGATTGTCTTATAGACAGTTTTGTTTTATACCGAGCAAATCGTTTTGATATAAAAGGAAAACAATACTTAAAAACAAATGAAAAATATTATCTTGTTGATATAGGATTGCGGAATTTTCTGCTTGGGCGGGAAAATAGGGACGAGGGGCACATTCTTGAAAACATAGTATATCTTGAACTTTTAAGGCG
>JAISKX010000118.1 GCA_031260765.1 Endomicrobium sp.
TTTATATTAGCCGAGCCGCTAAGAGATAAAGCGCCGCCGGAACTTGCCGCAGAATTGTAGATAAATTTTATATCTGCATTATTAGAACTCAATGTTCCAAGTGAATAAATAGCGCCGCCGCTGCCTGCCGCAGAATTGCTTGAAAAATTTATATTTCCCCTAAATTCATAGTTGGCTCTATTATCCAAAAACATAGCTCCGCCCATTGTAGCTGTTGAGAAATTCATAAATCCTATATTTGCAATATACCCAGTTTGATCTATAAATTCAATACCAGCGCGTTTAATGCCGCTAAAGATGCCATCAATGATTTTTATTGAATCGTCTTGTGATTCTATATTCACTACATTACGCGGAGACTTACCTATGCCTGTAACTCTCTCAACAGCTATGTCATTTTCTAAAATAAGAGTAAGCGGCTGAGATAAATTGCCTGAATCATAGTAATGGACAAATCCAGCCCAACTGCTTATGTCAACAGAAATTTGTCCATTGGATTTTGTAGAGATGAGTAATAAAGGAAGGATAAATACCAAGATTTTTGCAATGTTTTTTAAATAAATTTTCATTATTTCCTTACCATAAATAAAAAGCGGGCGGTAAAAATCCACCGCCTACTTTTAAAATTAAACTACCTATACTTAAAAATATTGTTTTCCATTTAGAATGCCGCCGATTATAACAAAATAAATACGGAAAATACAATGCGATTTGCAAAAAACATAATTAAAGAGTCCTTCCTGTGATTTTTCCTTCAGAAATTGCTTTTTTGTAATCTTGCATTGCTTTGATAAAAGCCGCATTTGGCTTAGGCGGGTTTAGTATTGCTTTCATAATCTCATCATACTCATTCTGAGTAATTGGTATTCTGCCAGAGTAAAGCAAATCTTGAGTATATTGCCCATTAAAATCGGACTGATAATCATTGTCTAACTTTTTAGATATTGCCATAAAGCCTCCATTTGGGTGTTTGTTTTGATAAGCGGATTGTATAAAAAACACATTGAAAAAACAATGTATATCACCGCCGCAATGACGACAGGATTTGATTTTTAGCTTTCAATATGTATAAATACCGGGCAAATGATAATAACAAGTATTCATAATAACCTTGTCAAAGAGATTTGCGGGCTTAAAGAGAAAAAGGAACAAGCCCTTGCGGGGCTTTTTCTTGTTGAAGGGAAAAAGGCTATTGACGAAGTAAAAAATGATTGGAAAATCAAATATATTTTTGTTTCTGAGAGTTTTAAGGATAGCATTGATTATGATGCTGAAATTATCGTTGTTTCTGATAAAGTTTTAAAGAAAATATCCTCTTCGCAAACCCCCCAAGGCATTATTGCCGTAGTGGAAAAGAAAAAATTTATTATTGCCGATATTCTAAACAATGGAAAGAACTTTATAGTTTTAGAAAATATAAGCGACCCTGGGAATCTTGGAACTTTAATCCGTTGCGCCGACGCTTTTGATATGTCGGCTGTTTTTATTTCTAAAACGAGCGCAAATCTTTATAGCGATAAGACCATTAGAGCATCTATGGGGTCTATTTTTAATATACCTGCAATTGATGATATTGATATTGATGAACTATTTGCGCATTTGAAAAAAGCAAAAGTTGCAACTTTTGCAAGCTCTCTAAAAGCAAAGACGAGTTTGACAAAACTAAAACTGCTTGAAAAATCAGCGTTTTTTATAGGCAGCGAATCCGCTGGATTAAAAAAAGAAACAATTGCAAAATGCGATTTTGAATTTAAGATTGATATGGACGGCAAAGCCCAATCCTTAAATGCGGCAATTGCAGGAGCAATTGTGATGTATGAAATAAGGAAAGAGAAAATAGGAAAATAGTTATATCACAAATCGTAGGGGCAGAGCCGTGTGTCTGCCCATAAAAACATAGGAGAAATTTAATGAAAAAAATTATTGTTTTGTTGTCATTTGTATTATTATTATCCGTAAGCGCTTTTGCTCAATCCGAGTCAGTTGTGGCGCCTTTTGGGGATAGTTTGTTTGAGATTTATGGGTCTGTGGGGATAGTAAGCGCTCAAAAAAGAGCGGAGATTATCTCTGATAATATAAAAACTCTCAGAGACGACCCTATTTTTAGCGCCGATTTGTTAGTTGTTCAAAAGGATGCTAAATCCGATAATTACAATATCTATTATGCAGATAAAATCATTGTGAGCATAGACGCTCAACAATCAGCCGCGCTTGATAAAAGCAGAGAGGAAATCGCAAATGAATACCGCCAAATAATAATATCGGCAGTATCATCACACAACTCATATAAAAAATGGATTGAACTTGGATATAGAATTCTTTTAGTCCTCTTGCTTATCGCCGTATCTGTTTTTATTTTCAAATATATCAATAAATTTTATGCAAGGCTTGCAAAAAATGCCGTAAATGAAATAGAAAAATTCCCAAAAATCATAAAGAAAATATTGGGAACGGGCAAACAATTGACCATTATAAGGAATGCTTTAAATATCTTGAAAATCATTGTATTTGCCTTGATTATTATTATTGATTTTATGATACTCCTGTGGATTTTCCCCGAGACGAGATGGATTGCAGGAAAGATTATTGCGATGATAATAGTTCCGCTAAAAGGTTTCGGCATATCTTTTTTAAATTATATCCCCGACCTTTTTGTAATAGCCGTGATTTTTACCATATATTATGCGGCGGCTAAGATATTGAGAATTGTCGCGCTTAAAGTAGCCGATGGAAATATAAAAATAAAAAGTTTTCATCCCGATTGGGCGATGTCAACTTATAATATTTTACGCGCCGTGCTTTTGATTTTTACTGTGATTGCAATTTTCCCGCATTTGCCGAATTCCAATTCTGAAGTATTTAAAGGAATGTCTGTTTTTATCGGTTTGCTTTTGTCTTTGGGCTCTACTTCTATCATCAACAATATAGTGTCAGGTTTTGTAATCACTTATATGAGGGCTTTCCAAATAGGCGACCGCATAAAAATGGGCGAAAATGTAGGCAATGTTATTGAAAAAACTGCTCTTGTGACGCGCATAAAGACTGTAAAAAATGAGATTATCACAATACCGAATTCCAATATAATGACGGCGCACACAATCAATTATACGGCGTCTGCTCAAAAAAACGGATTGATTTTACATTATGAAACTGGTTTTGGATATGAAGTTGATTGGAGAAAAGTTCACAAACTTTTGATAGAAGCGGCTGAAAAGACGGCAAATATATTAAAAGACCCAAAACCTTTTGTTTTGCAAACTGCGCTTGACGATTTTTATGTTAAATATCAGATAAATGCCTATACGGAGAATGCAGATATTATGCAAAGAACTTATTCCGAATTATTGCAAAATATACAAGATGTTTTTAATAGAGAAAACATGGATTTGTCCCTACCCCAGCTTAGGAAGTCGGTGAATTAATCTCTATCTCCTTGGCTCCGCGCCGCCACCCTTTCCCGCTTCTCGTGACTACCCAACAAAGCGGCGGATGAGGGCGAAACGTAAAGC
>JAISKX010000120.1 GCA_031260765.1 Endomicrobium sp.
TATGCTATGCTTTTTGTTATAGGTTTGATTACTTCTTTTCATTGTATAGCGATGTGCGGAGGAATCAATTTGTCTCAATGCGTGCCTTATGAAAAACAAATCGGCGTCAATAAAATTTCCTCTTTGCGTCCGTCTTTGCTTTATAATTTAGGACGGATTATTTCTTATACTATTGTCGGCGCTATTGTCGGCGGGATTGGGTCTCTAATATCTTTTTCAGGCTCTATGAGAGGGATTGTTCAAATTGCCGCAGGTATTTTTATGGTGATTATGGGAATCAATATGTTGGGGATTTTCCCCTCTTTGCGCTCAATTGCGCCGAGACTTCCTAAAATTTTTACAAAAAAAATTGATAGTCAAAAAGGAAGCAGTAAAAGTCCGCTTTATATCGGACTTTTAAACGGGCTTATGCCTTGCGGACCGCTTCAATCTATGCAGATTTATGCGCTTTCTACCGCAAGCATTTTGCAAGGCGCGCTGTCTATGTTCTTTTTCAGTCTCGGCACTGCGCCGATTATGTTCGGGCTTGGCGCGCTCAGTTCTGTTTTGAGCCGTAAGTTCACAAATAAAGTTATGAGCATAGGCGCAGTTTTGGTAGCCGCTCTCGGATTGACGATGTTTTCTCAAGGATTGACGCTTTCTGGTTTTACCGCTCCATTGGATATGGTTTCGGATGCGATTTATAATAGATTGAGTTCTCAGAGTATGGATATGAACGGCGATGATTCAGAATATAGCATTGAAAACGGAATGCAGATTGTCCGCTCCACTCTTTCCTCAGGAAGATATCCGTCTATAACCGTTCAAGCGGGTATGCCTGTTAAATGGATAATTGACGCGCCGCAAGGCAGTATCAATGGATGCAATAATAGAATGCAAATCCCAGAATACGGCATTGAGCATAAATTTGTCTATGGCGATAATATCATTGAATTTACTCCATCTAAAACAGGCAAATTTAGATATAGTTGTTGGATGGGGATGATTAGAGGGATGATTTCTGTAATTTAAATATTATATTGTAGGGGCGAATAATCATTCGCCCGCCGTTCTTGCAATAAAAGAAAAAGAGAAACGGGCAAATGATTATTTGCCCCTACAAAAGACAAAAAAACGGAAACGGATTGAAAAATCAATCTAAAATTAACATGGGAGGAAAATATGGACTTTCTAACAAGTCATTGGCATTGTATCGTGCCTGTAATTTTGTTGTTGTTGGGATTTATATTGTTAAGAAAGAAAAACTAAATTTTATATCGGAGGAAGAAAAAATGAAAAACAAACAAAACATTTTGATTTTAGCAGCAGCAGTTCTTGTTGTTTTCGCTTTGCAAATAAAAGCGGCGCCGCTCAATACGGTAAAGTCTGTGACAGTAGATAATGACCTTGTCATTCCAATTGCAGAAATCACAACAGACGCGTCTTTTTATCCTGTGGACATAGACGGAACGCGCCTTGAAGTGATTGCGGTAAAAGCGCCGGACGGCTCTATACGCACGGCTTTTAATACTTGCCAAGTGTGTTATGGTTCTGGAAGAGGATATTATAAACAACAAGGCGCTTTTCTTATTTGCCAAAATTGCGGCAATCGTTTCCGTATGAATCAAGTTGAAGCCCGCTCAGGAGGCTGCAATCCTGTGCCGATTTTTGCCGACAATAAAAAAATAGTCGGACAAAATATCGTTATAAGCAAAGATTTCTTAAAGAAAGCAAAAAGCATTTTTTCAAATTGGAATAGGAGTTAATTATGGCAAAACAAACTTTATCAATAGGCGGTATGACTTGCGCCGCATGCGCGGGACGCATTGAAAGAGTAGTAAAAAAATTGTCCGGCATAAAACAAGCAAATGTCAATCTTGCGTCCGAAAAATTGTTTGTGGACTTTGACAGTTCTGTTTTATCCATTGCCGCCATAAAAAGCGCAGTGGTAAAAATAGGATATAGCGCATCCGACATTGCCAAAGACGGCGCTCAAGACGCGGATAAAGATAGGAAAGAAAAAGAGATTTCCATTTTAAAAATAAAACTTATTATCTCAGCAGTTTTTGCCGCGCCGCTTTTATATATAGCAATGGTTCCTATGGTGAGTTGGTTGAATTTGCCTTTCCCCGCTTTTCTTGCGCCGATGAATTTTCCTTTGATTTATGGTTTAGTGGAATTGCTTTTAACTATTCCCATCATTGCGGCAGGATATAAATTTTACACAGTCGGCTTTAAAGCCTTGATTGTCCGCAGTCCGAATATGGATTCTTTAATAGCGCTCGGCACGACTTCCGCCGTGATTTACAGCGTCTATAATATTGTTCAAATCGCAATAGGAAATTTTATCGCTGTGGAATTTTTATATTTTGAAACGGCAGGCGTTATCATCACTCTCATACTGCTTGGCAAATTTCTTGAAAGCAAATCCAAAGGACGCACAAGCGAAGCAATCAAAAAATTGATGGGTCTTGCTCCCAAAACCGCCATAGTTATGAGAGACGGCAAAGAATTGGAAATGTTGATAAGCCAAGTTATAAAGGGCGATATTATTCTTGTCCGCCCGGGCGAAAGAATCCCCGTTGACGGAATAGTTTTAGACGGGATTACAGCCATAGACGAATCTATGCTGACGGGCGAAAGCATGCCTGTTGATAAAAAAGCGGGAGACGGCGTGATAGGCGGCTCTCTAAACACTACGGGGGCTATACATTTTAAAGCGACAAAAGTCGGAGCGGACACAGTGCTTTCTCAAATAATAAAACTTGTTGAAGAGGCGCAAGGCTCAAAAGCCCCTATCGCTCAAATGGCTGATATTGTGTCGGGCTATTTTGTGCCTATTGTTTGTTTGATTGCGCTCGGCGCAGGCGCGCTTTGGTTTATTTCTGGCGCGACACTACCTTTTTCTCTTAAAATTTTTATTTCTATTCTCGTAATCGCCTGTCCTTGCGCTTTGGGTCTTGCCACTCCTACCGCTATTATGGTTGCGACGGGCAAAGGCGCAGAAAACGGCATTCTTATAAAAAGCGGAGAAGCCCTTGAAACCGCCCACAAAATTAAAACGATAGTTTTTGATAAAACGGGAACTATAACGCAAGGCAAACCCGCAGTGAGCGATATTGTCGCTGTGGACGGTATTGATAAAAAAGAACTTCTCAAAATCGCCGCCTCTGGAGAAAAACAATCGGAACATCCTTTGGGTCAGGCTATTGT
>JAISKX010000128.1 GCA_031260765.1 Endomicrobium sp.
CAAGCGGCGGTATTAGAAGAAAAACTTGATTCAAATTTTATGCTTTTAAATGAGCCTATATTTAGAGAAGTCCCCATTCAATTCCAAGCAAAAGCCACGCCGAATATATCCGTTTATGGCAATGTTTATACTATCGCTCAACAAAGCGGAGTAATTTCATTTAATTTTAAAGGATTGCCCAATAGCGAAACTTATTTAGCGATAAAGAATATCAAACTTCTCACGCCCTATAATCCAGAAGAATATCTTTATATCCGCGCTCCGAGAACAATTAAAAGCGTTCCATTACTTGGCGTATGGAGTCCTTGGTATATAGATAGAAGCGATTTCATAATCAATACAGGTTTTAATACAGAAGAAATAAATGAATTGCTTTTAGCCTTTAATCCCAATTCAAGATTTTCCATAGACAATATAGAGATTATTTCTTTACCTATCGGCGCTGAATTTGACGCTGAAATAGAAAGATTAAAACAAGACTATTTGCAAAGCGTCCAAATACTGCCCAATAAAATCAAAGGCAATATAAATCTTTCTTCCAACAAAATTCTATTATTGTCTGTTCCTTATACAAAAGGTTGGAAAGCCTTTGTCAACGGCAGAGAAACAAAATTGTTAAGAGCAAACACAAGGTTTAGCGCCTTGCCTTTAAAAGCGGGAAGTTATGATATTGAATTGAGATATAGAACGCCCGGGATTTTACTTGGTCTCGCTTTGTCTTGCGCAGGCTTTTTATTATTTGCCGCTTTATTGTATTTGGATAAAAGGAAAAACAAAATATGTCTTTTATAGATGTCGTAGAAAAAAATTTAAATTTAGACGAAAAAAAAACATTTATTGCAACATATACTATTATATTTATGGCGATGGTTTTTGCGTGTTTTTTTGCTTTCTTTGTTAATGGGAAAAGTCTCGTCTTTTATGGCGATGGATTGGGACAAGATATTGTATCCCTCGCTTATTTTGGACAATATTTGCGCTCTGTAATTTTAAATTTTGCGCATGGCAATTTTGTAATACCTATGTGGGATCACAATATAGGTTTTGGCTCAGATATTATTTCCACATTGCATGTATATGTCATGGGAGATCCGTTTACTCTGCTTTCAGTTTTTATCCCTGAAAAATTTACGGAAATTCTATACGATTCTCTTATACTTTTAAAACTTTATTTGACAGGCGCTTTTTTTGCTCTTTATTGTTTTAAAATGAAAAAGACGGGATTTTCTGTTCTTTTTGGCAGTTTTACCTATGCTTTCTGCGGATATAGTTTGGTCGCCTTTAGCCACACTTGGTTTCTTATTCCTATAGTTTTGCTTCCTCTTTTATTGTTAGGCATAGAACAAATCTTTGACGGGAAAAAACCATATTTTTTTATTATTATGGTTTTCATTTCTTTTATCAGCAGTTTTTATTTTTCCTATCTGTTGAGCCTTTTAATTTTCATATACGCCGCAGTAAGAGTTTTCTTTATATGTCCGCAAGACAAAATTAAAAATGCTTTCAAATATCTTTTAAAATTCATCTGCTATTATCTAATTGGTCTCTTAGCGGCTGGCGCTATTTTGGCGCCCAATATTATTGCTATGCTCGGCTCGCCGAGAATTTCCACAGAGCATACTCCATATCTGTTTTATATAAGCGGGTATTACAAACTTCTTTTATTTTCTTTTACGACAATACTTAACAATTTTGGTTATGACTATTTTTATTATCCTAAAATGGGCTATCCTATTCTTGCCTTGTTTGCCGTAGTTTTGATATTTGTTAAAAGAAAGGACTTTATTCAACTTAAAATTTTTTTTATTTTCTTTGTTCTTGCGACTATATTTCCAATCGCAGGTAAAGTTTTTAACGGTTTTTCTTATATAACAAATAGGTGGATTTTTGCATTCTCCTTTCTCATCGCTTATATTATTACTGCTGCGGCGCCGCACATTATAAAACTTAGTAAAAGGGAAATTTTAGCGATGTTTATCTTTGCCTTTTGTTATATCGCCATTTTTATTTTCTTGTCTTCATCTTTGTCCGGTTATGTTTTATTTTTTTTAGGATTAAAAATTCTTTTTATATTCTTTGGGCTATGCTTGCTTTTATTGTTTCTTTTATATAAAAAACCGCCGTCTGAATTTAAAGCATATCTTATTTTATTTATTTTACTGCTTGCCAATATATCTTTTAATGCAAATTTTCTAAATTTAACAAAAGGTTGGAATTATAATTCATCATATCTTAAAAAAGGACTCTCTTATGAAATTTTAACCAACAATGCTCAAACTTTAGCTAAACAATTACAAGATGAAAAATTTTCGCGCTTTGAACAAAGTTCCTATAACAATGATGAATCCCTAAATATTTTGGAAAACGCCGTGATGTTAAATCAAGTCAAAGGAATGTCATATTATTTTAGTTTAAGCAATCCTTTCATTTATCAATATTTCAAAGAGATGGACATAGCAAATGGGATGGATTTTAGGTATGCCGGTCTCGACGGCAGAGCGATGACGGGAACTCTTGCAAATTCACATTATTTTATATCTGCGAACGGCGATGAGGCTCAAGTTCCTTATGGATATGATACGATAGTCGGTCAATATAGAGATTTTAATAAAATAAATTATGCCGCTTATCAAAACAAAAACGCTTTGCCTTTTGGATATACTTATAGCCATTATTTGCCGCGCGCAATTTATGAAAAATTTTCGAGCATTCGCAAACAGCAATCTCAAACTCAGGCTGTTGTATTAGAAGAAAATCTTGATTCGGATTTTATGCTCTTAAATGAACCGATATTTAGGGAAATTCCTATCGCATTTCAATATGAGACTTCGAATATATCCGCCTATGGCAATATTTTCGCTACTGCGCAAGAAGCGGGAGGATTCATATTTAATTTTAAAAGTCCGCCTAATAGCGAAACTTATTTAATTCTCAACAATATAAAAATAAGCGACCCCTATAGTGTAAAGCAATACATTTATGTGCGTTCTCCGAAAACATTTAAAGATGTATCGTTGCTTGGAGATTGGAACCCTTGGCATATAGACAGGAGCGATTTTATAATCAATACAGGTTTTAATATCGAAGAAATCAATAAAATAACTTTAGCATTTGATAACAATTCAAGATTTTCCATAGACAATATAGAGATTATCTCTTTACCAATCGGCGCTGAATTTGACGCCGAGATAGCAAGATTAAAACAAGACTATTTGCAAAGCGTCCAAATATTGCCAAATAAAATCAAAGGCAATATAAATCTTTCTTCCAACAAAATTCTATTATTGTCTATCCCTTACAGCACAGGCTGGAAAGCCTTCGTCAATGGAAAAGAAACAAAATTGTTAAGAGCAAACACAATGTTTAGCGCCTTGCCTCTAAAAGCGGGAGGTTATGATATTGAATTAAGATATAGAACGCCCGGAATTTTGCTTGGTCTTGCGCTGTCTTGCATAGGCTTTTTATTATTTGCCGCTTTGTTATATTTGAATAAAAGGAAAAATCATGGACTTATTTGAAAATCTCAATCCCTCTCAAAAGGACGCAGTCCTTTGCATTGACGGACCTCTAATTATTTTTGCGGGCGCAGGCACGGGCAAAACCAGAGTCATCACGCATAGAATAGCCTATCTCATATCGCAAGGTGTTCCTCCTTGGCAAATTCTCGGCGTCACTTTCACAAACAAAGCCGCAGACGAAATGAAAAAGAGAGTAAATGAACTCGTCCCAAACGGCGCAGGCTCTTCTGTTTATCTGTCCACTTTCCATAGTTTTTGCGCTTATTTTTTAAGAGCGGAGGCGCAAAATATAAAGTTAAATCCCGACTTTTTAATTTATGATTTTGCAGACCAAAAAAATATCATAAAAGACTGTATAAAAGAATTGAATTTAGACGAAAAACGATATAAAGCCTCTTCCATAGTTGACAGAATCAGCCGCGCAAAAGACGATTTAAAAACTTGTCTGGAAATGGCTGACGATGCGGCAAAGTCAAACGATTTTTTTAATGCAACAGCCGCAAAAATATACAAACTCTATCAAAACAAATTAAAAACCGCCGACGCTTTAGATTTCGGAGATTTGATAATGCTTGTAGTTCAAGCGCTAAAAGAATACCCCGCCCTGCTTGAAAAATATCAAGACCGTTTTAAATATATTTTAGTTGACGAATATCAAGACACCAACCGCGCTCAATATGTTCTAATAAATCTCTTAGCCGCCAAACACAAAAACCTCTGCGTAGTGGGCGACGATGACCAATGCCTGCCTCAAAACACTTTAATATCAACCAATAAAGGATTAAAAAGTATAGAAAAAATTTCAAAACAAGATATTTTGCTTTCCGCATCTGGATACGGCAAAACAATGGAAAGTAAAATAGAAAATATAAAAAAGAAAAAATATAAGGGCGTTCTTGTCCATATTGAAACTAAAAGCGGCAAAAAAATTAAAGCAACGCCAAATCATATTGCTTTTGCAAGATTAAATCCCAAGGCGGGCGTTTATTATGTTTATTTGATATATAAAGAGGGGGTAGGCTATAGAATAGGTCAGACTCAAGGCGTGCGTTCAAGAAAAAAGGGCAATTTAGCTAATGGTCTCGCTATAAGATTGAATCAAGAGCATGCCGACAAAATGTGGATTATCAAAACTGTTTCAAAAAAAGAAGGGGCTATTTTCTAATTTGTGGGCATACAACCGACTTCAATTATAGTTTTCTAAAAGAATCCAAGCCAACATCAGACAATCTCCCTTCCGGGCAAAATTATCAAAGTGCTGAGTCTGAATATGAAAAATGGTTTAGTTTTAATTTGTCAGACTCAAACAAAGAAATCGCGATAAACAAAGCTGATGTACTTTTTAACGAATTTACAAAGGATTATCCAGTTGATGATAATATAAACTATCCTAGTAAGATTACAACTACCTTACTCTATCTTTCCGAACAAGATCCAGATGACAAAGTTGTTTCATATCCTTCTCCAATGAAAATTGGTATTTGGGAAATTAAAAAATAAACTATATGGAA